>NZ_JBEYVX010000115.1:0-16161 GCF_040644195.1 Streptomyces sp. NPDC047014
TGGTGCCGGACCGGGTCAGGGCGAGGACGCGGTCGTAGCGGCGGTGGAGCGGGAACTCGGAGGCGGGGAAGGCGTCGGCCGGGCAGCGGTACGGGCGGGTACGGCGGCGCGGTCGGCCTGGCGGGCAGCGGTACGGGCGCGCGCGGCGGCACCGTCGCCCTCGCCGACTGCGGCACGGGCGGGCACGGCGGCACCGTCATCCTCCCGGGCAGCGGTACGGGCATGCACAGCGCTGCCGTCACGCCCGCAGGCAGCAGTACGAGTGGGCACGGCGGCGCCGTCATCCTCGCGGGCGGCGGTACAGGCATGCACAGCGCTGCCGTCACCCTCGCCCGCGGCAGTGCACCGGTAGCCGAGCGGGACGGAGTCCGCCACGGGCCCCGCCGTCGGGAGCGGGAGACGGGCGGAGCCGGTGGCCCGGTCGACGAGGAGCAGGACCCGGCCGTCCGGGGCGAACAGCCAGGCGGAGCAGTCCCGTACGGGCCTCCCCGCCGGGACCGGCCCGTCGTACCAGGCGCCGTGCTGCGGGGTACGGCGGGTGCGGAGTACGCCGAGCCGGTCGAGGGCGGTGGGGGCTGTGGGGCGGCCGCCCTCCAGCAGGGCGGTGCCGGAGCCGTTGATGCGGGCACGGAGGGCGGAGAGGGTGCGGAGGGCGCAGGCGGGGTCCATGAGGGCGGGCAGGTCTGCGGGTTCGGCGAAGTCGATGCCGGTGATCTCCTGGGCGGGGAGGCGGACGGAGGCGATCCGGTCGGGGGTCCAGGTGCCGCCGTCGTAGACGTGCAGGATCTCGCCGGGGAAGCGCATCTCGGGCGGGAAGCCGGGGGTGTCGGCCGGGACCCAGTCCACGGCGAGGCCGCGGGGGCAGTGCCCGTCGACGCCGAGCTCTTCGCGGAGCTCGCGGGCGGCCGCGGCGGAGGGCGCCTCGCCGGCGTCGACGGCTCCGCCGGGGAGCAGGCGGTCGGAGCGGTAGTCGACGCTCTGGACGAGCACCCGGCCGCGGGTGTCGGTGACGAGCACGACGGCGGCGACCCAGAGGGTGGCACGGGAGGCGCCGTACTCGGCGGGGGACATCCAGGTGCCGGGGGCCGCGGGGGCGGCGGGTGCGTGTACGGGGTGGGCGGGGGCGGGTGTGGAGGCCGGTGTACGAGGTCGGCTTGCCGGGAGGGCGGGGGCGGGCGCGTACTGGTCGCTGCGGTGGGCGGACGCTTCCGGCGCGGCGGGGCGGCCGACCGCCCTACCGGCCGCACTGTCCGGGGCCAGCGCGGCCGGAGCGGCCAGCTGGCCAGCCGAGCGCCCGCCCGACGGCCTGTCGGTCACATGGTTTCGGGCCGTCCGGTTCGCGTAACCACCTTGATCAGTGCGGTCGTTCGGGTCCGCCGCCGCCAGCACGCAATCCGATCCCTTCGTGTCCCAGCAGTCGACACCACCTGTCGGAGCAGTCGCGTTGGCGCCGCCCGCCCGAGCCTGCGCCGTCGCGTCCTCGGGCCGGGCAGCGGAAAGGGCGCGGACCCGCAGGGCCGGGTCGGCCGCCCCGGGGCTGCGCCACCCGGCCGGAGGGGCCGGGGATGGGGTGACGCCCACGGCCGGTGGCCCCGGAGGCGGCGGGGATGAGGTGACGCCCGCGCCCGGTGGTTCCGGACGGAGCAGGGCTGGTGTGGGCCCCGGGTCGGTGTGGGGTGGGGTGGGGTTGGTCAGAGGGGGCATTGGACTCCGTTCGCCCTGGGGGACCCGCCGACTGTGCAACAGGCCGTGCGGGGAAGGGGTTACGGCGTACGGCCGGCGAGGGGACCCGTGGGCTTTGCCGGATCTATACCTCCTTATTACCTGGTTATGTCGTCCTTGGTAGCGTGCCATCGCGGACTGGCGGCCTGAACCCCGCCGGTCCGACCAACGTCACGCGCCGGACCGCTCCGAGGAGAACCACCCACATGCGACGCGCCTCCCGCAGGAGCACCCGGCCGGCGGTGCGGGTCGGTGGCATGGCCGCGGGCGCCGCGGCCGTCGGGTTCGGCGGGCTGTATGCCGCCGGGCTGTTGTTCGCCGGGGAAGAGGTCGCCGTCGGTACGAAGGTCCGGGGCGTCTCCATAGGCGGAATGGGCCGCGCCGAGGCGGTCCGGACGCTGGACCGGGAGCTCGGGCCGGCAGCCGCCGCGCCGGTCGCGCTGCGGATCGGTGAGCGGAGCGAGAAGGCCCAGCCCGCCAGCCTCGGGCTCTCCCTCGACAGCGCGGCCACCGTCGAGCGGGCCGCGCCCTCGGGAGCCGGGCCGTTCACCGTGATCGGGCGGCTGTTCGCCTCCGGCGACCCCGACGTGCCGCCCGTGGTCCGGCTCGATGAGGGGGTGGCGCGCGGCACCCTGGACGGCCTCGCCAAGGCCACCGGATCCGCCGCCCGCGAAGGCTCCGTCGTCTTCGAGAAGGGCAAGGGCAAGGCCAAGGCCGTCGCCCCGGTTACCGGGATCGGTCTCGACGTGGACGGGGCGCTGGGCGCCCTGCGCGCCGCCTACCCCGCCCCCGGCGGCGCGCCGATCCCGCTCCCCGTCCGCCGTACCGAACCGAAGGTCGGGCAGCAGGAAACCGACCGTGCGCTGCGGGAGTTCGCCGAGCCGGCCCTCTCCGCGCCCGTCACGCTCACCGTCTCCGGGCGGCGCCTGTCCCTCTCCCCCGCCGTGCTGTCGAAGCACCTGAGCGTGAAGGACGACGGCGCGGGCCGGCTCGTCCCCGGGGTCGACGCGGGCGCGCTGCTCGCGGATCCCGCCCTCGCGGGCCCGCTGCGGCAGACCGTCCCCGGGCCCGTCGAGGCCCGGCTGCGGCTCGACGGTTCTTCCGGGCGGGTCACCGTCGCCGAGGAGGGCCGGGCGGGCCGCCAGGTGACCGAACAGGCCCTGAGTGCAGCTCTGTTGCCTCTGTTGACCGGTACGGATACGGCGGCCCGTACGGGCGAGGTACCCACCGAGGCGGCCGCGCCCCGGCTCTCCGGGGAGACGGTCGACCGGCTCGGGATCAAGGAGAAGGTGTCCTCCTTCACGGTCGATTTCGAGCGCGCGGCCTACCGTACGACCAACATCGGCCGCGCGGCGGAGCTGATCAACGGCTCGCTCGTACTGCCCGACGAGACCTGGAGCTTCAACCGTACGGTCGGGGAACGCACGAAGGAGAACGGCTTCGTGGACGGCCTGATCATCAACAACGGCCAGTACGAGAAGGCTTCGGGCGGCGGGGTCTCGGCGGTCGCCACCACCGTCTTCAACGCGCTCTTCTTCGCGGGCGTCAAGCCCGTCGAGTACGGCGCCCACTCCTTCTACATCGAGCGCTACCCCGAGGGCCGCGAGGCCACCGTGGCCTGGGGCAGCCTCGACCTGCGCTTCGCCAACGACTCCGGCAAGGCCCTCTACATCCAGGCGGAGGCCACGGACACCTCGATCACGGTGACCTTCCTCGGTACGAAGAAGTACGAGGGCGTACGCGCCGACCACGGCCCGCGCACGAACATCAAGCAGCCCGCCGACCGCACGGGCAAGGGCCCGAAATGCGAGCCGCAGACCCCGCTGGAGGGCTTCGACGTCGCCGTCGACCGGGTCTTCCTGCAGGGCGGCAAAGAGGTCAAGCGGGAGACGATGAAGACGCGTTACACGCCACGCGACAAGGTGACGTGCGAGGCGTGAGCGGCCCGGCGGCCCCTACGGGTGGCGGCGCGGCGGCGGATGACAAGCCGTCGGCGAAGACAGCAGCGGTGACTTCGACGAGAACGAGAGCGGGATCGGGAGCGGTGGCAGGGTCAGGGGCGGGGGCGGGCGCAAAGGCGGCGACGGGGCCGGGACCGGTGCCGGGGCGGGACAGTGCTCATGGAGCGGGGGCCGCGTCGGCACCCGGAGCCCCCACCAGCGGCGGCCGCCTCGCCGGTGTGGACGCCGTGCGCGGGATCGCCGTACTCGGCATGTTCGCCGTACACGTCGGCCCCGGCCCGCAGCCCGAGGGCGCGGGCTATCTGCTCGTCGCCGCCGACGGGCGGGCGCCCGCCCTCTTCACGCTCCTCGCCGGCTACTCCCTCGTCCTCGCCCAGCGCGGCCTCGACCCCGCCCAGCAGCCCACCGGCTGGGCCCGGCGGTGGCGGCCGCTGCTGATCCGGAGTGCCGTGCTGGCCGTGCTCGGGCTGTGCCTGGCCTCCCTGTGGCCCGGGATCCTGGTCATCCTGGCCTTCTTCGCCGTGTACTTCCTCGCCGCCGAGCCCTTCACCCGCCTGTCCACCCCGGTGCTGACCGCCGTGGCCGCGCTGTCCGTGGTCGTGGGGCCGGTGCTGTCGTTCCTGCTGGGACCGGTGTTCGGGTACGAAGCCTCCGGGCGCGGGCTGGTGCCCGAGGCCGCGGATCTGACCAGCTGGTCCGGGCTCGGCGTGGTGCTGTGCGAGCTGCTGCTCACGGGGGCGTATCCGCTGGCGACCTACTTCCCGTACGTCCTGGCCGGGATGGCCCTCGCGCGCCTGGGCGACGTACGGGAGAAGGCGGTGGCCCTGCGGATGGCGGTGTGGGGCGCGGCGGCCGCGGTCGGCGGGTACGGCTCGGCCTGGCTCGCCGCCCATGTCTTCGGCGCGCGGCAGCGGCTGCTGGAGACGATAGCCGTGCACCACCCGGAGGCCCTGGCCGCCGCCGATCCGGTACGGGAGGTGCTGCGCGGCCAGTTCGGCGCGGTACCCAGCACCTCCTGGGACTGGCTGCTCGTGGCCGACCCCTACAGCCAGACGCCGCTGGAGACCCTGGGCAACGCGGGCGTGGGCTGCGCCCTGATCGGCCTGTGCGCGCTCGTCGCGCGCCATGGGGCGGGGGCCCGGCTGCTGCGACCGCTGACCGTACTGGGGGCGATGGCGCTGAGCGCGTACGTCGTCCACGCACTGGTACTGGCCGGCCCGGCCCACGGGGCGGCGTCCTGGTCGGCATGGATCGTGTTCAGCACGACGGCACTGCTCCTCACCTGGACTTGGCAGCGCGTCTGGGCCAACAGCCCCCTCCGCCGCGGCCCACTGGAACACGCCCTGCGCGTGGCCACGCGGGGGCGGGCGGTGGCGCAGCGGCGGGTGTGAGGCCGGCAGCCCTGGGCTGCCGGCCGGATCCCTGGCCCGCCGCCCAGTCCGGGTCACGGTCACCGGCCGGGGCGGATTCGAGGGCCGCCACCCGGCCGAGCCCTGGCCTGCGGCCCGGTGGCACACCCTCTGCGCGTGGCCGCACGCGGGCGAACGGGGGCGCAGCGCGGGCGTGAGGCCAGGAGCGCTGGGCTGGTAGCGGGTCGGGGTTCTGGGCAGCTGCCGGCCGGCGCCCTGACCCGCTGCCTGGTCGGAGTTCCGGACGCCCACTCGATCGGCTTCTGGACCGCCACCCGGTCAGAGCCCCGGCCAGCAGCCTGGTGAAACATGCGCTGCGCGCGGGCCTACGGTGGCGCACCCCCGAGCGGCAGCCAGCTGGTCGGGGTCTTGGGCGGCTGCCCGGCCGGGGTTCTGGGCACCACCCAGTCGGATCCCTGGCCAGCAGCCCGGTGAAACACGCGCTGCGCGCGGGCTGACGGTGGCGCACCCCCGAGCGGCAGCCAGCTGGTCGGGGTCTTGGGCGGCTGCCCGGCCGAGGTTCGGGGCACCACCCAGTCGGATCCCTGGCCAGCAGCCCGGTGGAATACGCACTGCGTCTGGGCGGACGGGGGCGCAGCCTCGGGCGCGTGGTCAGGAGCCATGGGCTGCCGACCGGTCTGGGTCCTTGGCGGCTGCCCGGTCGAGGTTCTGGGTGGCCGCCCGGTCAGTGTCGAGGGCGGCTGCCCGGTCGAGGTTCTGGGTGGCCGCCCGGTCAGCGTCGAGGGCGGCCGCCCAGTTGGAGCCCTGGTCCACGGCCCGGTGGAGTAGAGCGCCGGGGCCTCCGCGAGGAGTACTCGCGTCTCGCGGCGTCCGGAGCCAGTGGGCGGCTCGTCACCTCGTTCCAGGGACGGGTCAAGGCGTAGGCGTCGGTGCAGTCGACTGTGCGGTTCTGCGCTGTTGAGACCGTGTGGGGAAGCGTCGACGATTATCCGTGCCGGTCCGCCGCCCCCGGCCGGTCGGCTTGCGTCACCCGGCCGTGTGATGGGGGGCGGGTGGAGGGGGTGTGGTGCGGCAGGCTGGGGGGATGCAGTTGCGTCGGGCTCTGCCCATGCCCATGACCCTCGCCGTGCTGGTGCTCGGCTCCGGATGTGTGACGGTGCGGCCCGAGGTCGCGCCCGATGGGCCCCGGCCGGCGTCCGCCGCCGCGCGGACCGGGTTCCCGGAGGACACCGCGCCGGGGCTGCCGCTGGGCTCGTTGCCCGTCTCTTCGACGTCGGCGCCGCCGCAGAGTGCCGCACCCGAGGAGCCGGAGCCCTCTCGCGCCCCCGCGCCCCGCAAGGCCCGGCCCGCGCCGCCGGCGCCGGCGCCGCCGCCCCGGGCGAAGGCCCGCCAGCGGCCCCCGGCCCCGCCGAAGTCCCGCCCCGCGCCTGGGCGTTCGTACGACATGAGTGCGCTCTGCGAGGCCGCCAAGGGCACCGTCTCGCCCGCCATCGTCGCCCTCTGCCGCTGAATTCGGTGGAGCGGGCGGCGCGCCGATACCTACAGTGACCGGGCACCCCGACGTCGACCCGGAGCGGACCAGCGGACCATGCGCACCCACTATCCCCGTACGCCCCACCTGCCCTGGTCCCCCGGGGCCTCGGCGGACGACGTACGGGCCACCGGACCGGCGGGGCTCGCCGGCCAGGAGGTGGTGGTGACCGAGAAGCTGGACGGGGAGAACACCACCCTGTACGCGGACGGCCTGCACGCCCGCTCGCTCGACTCCGGCCACCATCCCTCCCGCGCCTGGGTCAAGGCCCTCCAGGGACGCATCGGCGCCGGGATCCCGGCCGGGTGGCGGGTCTGCGGGGAGAACCTCTACGCCCGCCACTCCCTCCCCTACGAGGACCTGGACAGCTGGTTCTACGGGTTCTCGGTGTGGGACGGCGAGCACTGCCTGGACTGGGACCGGACCGTACGGTTCCTGCACGGTCTCGGCGTGCCCACCCCGCGCGTGCTCTGGCGCGGCCGCTTCGACGAGCGGGCGCTGCGCCGGCTGCGGCTCGATCCCGCGCGGCAGGAGGGGTACGTCGTACGGACGGTGGCCGGCTTCGCCCGCGCGGACTTCGGGCGGTGTGTGGCGAAGTGGGTGCGCCCGGGGCACGTACAGACGGACGCACACTGGATGTTCGCGGAGGTCGTGCCCAACGGGCTGGGCCCGGCGGCCCCGTTGTGGGCGGTGCGCTCGGGGGCCGAGGTGGACGGGCCGGCGCTGGCCGCCGCCGTGGGCGCGGACGGCTCCGGCATCGGCGGGCCCCACGCGGCCACCGCCGACGAGATCGCCGAAGCCACCGCCCTGATCGACGGCGCCGGGCGCACCGGTGACGCCCGCCTCGCCGGTGTCCTGGCCGCCCTGCTGCGCCACGCGCCCCGCGCCCGGATCGCGGCGCGGCTCGCCGCGGGGCCCGCGGGGATGCGGCTCGCGCGGCAGGTCGGGGACCTGGTGGGCCTGTACCCGTACCTGGCGCGGCCGTTCCCCGACGCGGAGCGGCGGATCGGGCTGGTCCGGATGGCGGCCGCGGCGGACCTCGGGGTGCTGCACGCGCTCGCGGGGGCGTTCGCGGACGGGCCGGAGGAGCGGGAGTACGTGGAGTGGTCCGCGCTGTGCGCCGAGGAGGCGGGGCTGCTCGGGCCCGACCCCCTGGAGCCTCTGCGCGGCGGGCTGCGGGAGGCGCTGGCCGGGCTGGACGCGGACGCCGCCGACCGCTGCTGGGCGGAGGCCCGGCGCGCGGTGGGGCAGGGGCGTATCGCGGCCCGCGGTCTCAGCGACGGAGCGGACGGCGGCGGGCTGGTGGAGGAGGCCGTGGCGGCGACCTGGCAGTGGCGTGACGGATCGTTTCCCCGGCTGGTGCAGCTCTGCGGCCCCTCGGGCAGCGGCAAGAGCACCTTCGGCCGCGAACTGCCCGGTGTGGCGGCGTACATCGGGCTCGACGACCTGCGCGCCGCCCGGGGCGCACGCGCCGACCAGCGGGCCAACGCGGAGGTGCTGGGCGAGGGTCTGGACCGGCTGGACGCCGCACTGGCCCGGGGCGGGACGGTGGTGTGGGACGCGACCTCCCTCACCGACCGGCAGCGTGCGCTGGCGGCGGCCGTCGCGCGGCGCCGCGACGCGCTGGTCACGCATGCCGTGGTGCTGGTCGAGGAGGCGGAGCTGCGGCGGCGCAACGGAGTGCGGGCCCACCCCGTGCCCGAGGCCGTGCTGGCCGCGCAGGTGCGCCGCTTCGCCCCGCCGCAGGCCGGGCAGGCGCACCGTACGTGGTACATCGGCGCGGGCGGGACCGTGGAGGACACGGCGGGGCTCCTCGGCCCCGCCCGGGGAACGGACGTCGGCGGAGGCCGCGATGCGCACCAGTGAGCAGCTGTACCACCAGGTCCGCTGGGACCCCCGCTTCGATCCGGCGCGGTTCGTGCTCGGCCTGCTCCAGCGCGGGGCGGCGCCGAAGCGGGTCCCGCTGCCCTCGTTCGTACCGGGCGGGGAGATCCCCTGGCACCGCGTGCTGTTCGTCGAGGCCGACGGGGAGCTGGTGTGGGACCGGGCCACCGGTGTCGACCGGATCGACTCCACCACCGCGGGCCGGGTCCGCGAGGCGCGGCTGCTGCGGGCGCCGTTCTTCACGGCGCGCGCCGCGCACGCGTGGCATCCGGCGGAGGGCGCCTGGCGGCCGGTCCAGCCGCTGCCAGGGGCTGGGACCGGGGCCGGACGGGACGAGCCCGCGCCCGGCATCGTTCGGCTGCTGACCTGGAACACGCTCTGGGACCGCTACGACGCCCCGCGCATCGCCACCGCCCGGCGCAGGCCGCTCCTGCTGGCCGATCTGGCCGCGGCGGACGCCGATGTGATCGCGCTCCAGGAGGTCGAGCCGCGGCTGCTGGATCTGCTGCTGGCCGAGCCGTGGGTGCGCGCGGGGTACACCGTCGGTACGGATCCGGGCGGCCGGGACGTCACGGCGTACGGGCTGCTGGTGCTGAGCCGGCTGCCGGTACGGGAGGCGGGGCTGCACGAGCTCGGCCCGCACAAGGCGGTGACCGCCGTGACGGTGGACACGGCGACGGGCCCGCTCGTCGTCGCCGCCACCCACCTGAGCAGCGACCACAGCGAGAACGGCGGTGCGCGGCGCGATGCCGAACTGGCCCGGCTCGCAGAGGGCCTGGCCGGGGTGGACGCCGCGGTCGCGCTGCTGGGCGACTTCAACGACGGGCGGCACGGCAGTACGGGGCCCGCCGTGGCGCTGGGGATGCGGGACGCCTGGTGCGACGTACACGGGGCCGGCGACGCCACGCCCACCTTCGATCCGTCGGCCAATCCACTGGCGGCGGTGGGTTCGCTGACGGGGCGGGCCTCCCGGCTGGACAGGATCCTGCTCGGCTCTACGGCGGCGCGGGTGACGCGGGCGGCGCTGCGCGGGGAGGTGCCGGACGCGGACGGGCTGTTCGTCTCCGACCACTACGGGGTGGAGGCCACCGTCGAGTTCGCGGCGCCCGGCGGCACCCCGGCGCGGCTCGACCTGCCGGCGACGGCGCGGACGGCCGTGGCCTGGCTGCCGGCGGGGCTCCCGGACGCGGTGGACGAGCTGCGGCGGGCGCACGACCCGCAGGCAGGGCGCTGGCCCGCGCATGTGAACCTGCTCTTCGGCTTCGTACCGGAGTCGGCCTTCGGGCAGGCCCTGCCGCTGCTGGCGGAGGCGGCCGCGCGGGTGGCGCCGTTCGAGGCGCGGCTGGAGGGGGTGCACAGCTTCGGGCACCGCGAGGAGGCCGCGGTCTGGCTGGATCCGGCGGCGGGCGGCGAGGAGCCGTGGCAAGGGCTGCGGCGGGCGCTGGTGGAACGGTTCCCCGGGTGCCGGGGGCGCGAGGGCTACACCCCGCATCTGACACTGGGGCGCAGCCGGGATCCGCTGCGGGCGGTGGCCGGGTTCGCGGCGCGGATCGGGGCGGTGCCGCCGGTACGGGTCGGGGAGCTGGCGGTGCTGTCGCGGCGCGGGGACGGCCCGATGCGGGTGCGGGCGACGGTGGCGCTGGGGACGGGCGAGGTGCGGTGGGCGCCGGAGGCGGCGGGCGCTGCCGCGCCGGCGGAAGCGGAAGCGGAAGCGGAAGCGGCGGAAACGCGGCAAACACCGGAAGCCGCGGCAGCGGACGCCCTTGCCGGCCAAGTGACCGCGCGGGTGCGGGCGGTGCTGCCCGGGGCCCGGGTGTACGTGGCGGGCTCGCGCGGGATGGGCTGCGCGCTGCCGGGCGCCGATCTGGACCTGGTGGCGGTCCTCCCAGGGGCCCCGGATCTCGGCGCGGTACGCGACCGGCTGACGGAGGCGCTGCCGGAGGCGGGGCGGCCGCGCGAGGTGACGGGGGCCCGGGTGCCGGGGCTCCGCTTCCGCGTCGGGGCGCTACGGGTGGACCTGGTGGTGGTCGCCGCGGGTGAGCTGGATCCGGCGCGGGCGGTGGCCCTTCGGGCGGAGCTGGGCGAGGCGGCTGCGGTCGCGCTGAGCGCGGTGAGCGACGCGGAGGCCGTACGGGAGGCGGTGGGCGCGGATCACGCCGCGTTCGCGGAGCTGGCCCGGCGGGTGAAGGCGTGGGCGCGGGCCCGGGGCCTGGACGCGGCGCCGTTCGGCGGGCTGCCGGGGGTGGCCTGGGCGGTGATGGCGGCCCGCACGGTCCGGGAGGCGGCAGCCCTGGACCCGGATTCCCTCCTCCAGGAGTTCTTCGCGCACTGGGCGGCCCATGACTGGCACGAACCGGTAACCCTCGATCGCCCCATGTCGCCCGCACCCTCCCCGGACCCGCTCACGGTCCTGACCCCCTCGGCCCCGATCCGCAGCAGCACACCCCAGGTCTCCGCAGCCTTCCGCGACCTCCTCGCCCAGGACCTGTACGAGGCGTGGGAGCACCCGCGAACAGCCACTCGCCCGCCCCTGCACCGCCGCCACGCGGCGTGGGCGGTGATCACGGTGCAGGCTCCGACCGAAGCCGAGTTCGAGGCCCTGCAAGGCCGGGTCCGCGGCCGCCTCCGCGCCCTCCTCACGGCCCTGGAGCAGGCGGGCACCACCCAGATCCACGCCTGGCCCCACCCCTTCGACTCCACCCCGACCCTCACCCACTACGCCATCGGCCTGGGCCCCACCCCACCCGACGCGGCGGAGCTGGCAGCCGTGACCGCCCCTTGGCGGGCGGGCCTACGCGGGGTGGACGTCTCCTGGGCGGCAGGGGGCGAGGTCCCGGACCTCTACTGAAACCTCGCCCCCGGAACCCCTCACACCTCGATGACGATCTTGCCCGGGGTGTGGCCCTCCTGGCTGAGTTCGAAGGCTGCCCGGAGGTCCGACAGGGGGAAGGTGCGGGCCACCGGGACCTTCAGCCTGCCCGTGTCCGCCAGGCGGGTCAGTTCCGTGAGGTCCGCCGCGCTCGGGCGGACCCAGATCCATTCGCCGCCCGAGCCGAGGACGCTCGGGTCCGCGATGGAGGCGTGGCGGCCGTCGTTGTGGAGGACCTCGCGGGTGACCTCGCCGACGCCGCCGACGAAGTCGGCGACGACCGTGGGGCCGTCGGGGACGAGGGCGCGGACGCGGTCGGCGAGGCCGTCGCCGTATTCGACCGGCTCGCCGCCCAGTTCGCGTACGCGGTCGTGGTTGCGCGGCGAGGCCGTGCCGATGACGCGGGCGCCGAGCGCGGCCGCGATCTGGACGCCGAAGGAGCCGACGCCGCCCGCCGCGCCGTGGATGAGGACCGTGTCGTCCTTGCCGGTGCGCAGCCGGGTCAGCAGCTGGTACGCGGTGAGCCCGGCCAGCGGGAGTCCGGCCGCCTCGGCCCAGTCCAGCGAGGCGGGCTTGTGCGCGAGGGCGCGTACGGGGACGGTGACGAACTCCGCGAAGGTGCCGCCGTGCACGTAGTCCTTTCGGGCGTAGGCGATGACCTCGTCGCCCTCGGCGTACTCGGGGCAGTCGATGCCGACGCGCTCCACCGTCCCGGCCACGTCCCAGCCGGGGATGACCGGGAAGACCACGTCCATGAGGGGGTCGAGGCCGCCCGCCATGATCTTCCAGTCGACGGGGTTCACCCCCGCGCACTTCACCCGCACCAGAACCTCACCCGGGCCCACCTTGGGCAGCGGGAGCCGGATCTCGGACAGCACCTCCGTCCCGCCGTACGTCTCGTACGCCATCGCCCGCATGGTTTCCTGACCGCTCCGGCCCGCCTGGGACATGTACCCGACCTCTCCCTGTGTGGTGGATCCCGTCCGGCCCATCCCACCACGCACCCCGCGGTACGGCGGCTCGGCGCGGCCGGTCAGCCCCGCACGGGGAAGGCCGCCTGGAAATCCAGCCGCGCGTCGGCCCCCTCCGCCTGCCAGGCGGCATGGGTCGCGGCGAACCGGGCCAGGCGCTCCGGGAAGCCGTGTGCCAGCAGCAGTTCGCGGCCGGCCGGCTCGTGCGCCGAGCCCGGGCCGCTGAGTTCGGCGGGGTGCACGGTTTTGCCGATGTCGTGGGTGGCCGCGCCGAACAGCACGGCCTCCCGGTCGAGTCCGAGGCCGGGGCAGTAGCCGTTCACCCAGTCGGCCAGCTCGTGGGCGACGTCGTGCACGAGCCTCAGGTGGGCCGCCAGCCGGGGCGGCGCGCCGAGGGTGCGCAGCAGCGCGGACACCCCCGGCGGAAGGGGCCGCAGGGGCGGCTCGGCGGGGGTGTCCAGGGCGCGGTTCAGGGCGGCTTCGGCAGACATCCGGTCACCCTAGAGGTGATCACTCGTATTCCGTGCCGCCCTTGCGGGTCAGGTACGCCGGGCTGACCGCCTTCGCGATGGCGCGCCCGCCCACCACCGGGCTGTACCGCTCGGTCGCGGGCCGGATGACCACGCCTTCCCGCAGGTGCACGGCCCGCCCGGACACCGTTTCGCGTCCGGTGGCGTGCTCCAGCACCGTGTCGAGCGCGTACGGGCCCTCGTACAGCCTCGGTACGAGCGGCAGCTCGCCCTCCGCCAGGACGGCGGCCGGGTCCAGCCAGTGGATCCGGCCGTCGATCTCGGCGGAGACGTCGAAGACGGCGTATCCGGGCGGGGTGTCGCCGGCGCGCACGTCCGTGCCGTAGCCGAGGTCCTGCACCCCCGCCCCGTACACCTCGGCGAAGATGCCGACCCGGGTGGCGCCGAGCCGGGCGGCCAGCGCGGCGGCGACCTCCGGTACGCCATGGCCGCGCACCGCACGCCAGTAGACGTTCCGCTCCTCCTCCTTGAGCGCCAGGCCCTTCGCGCCGAAGCCCTTGGAGGAGACGAGGGAGCGCCCGTCCTCGGCCACGTACGTGAACAGGGAGGCGGTGCCGTGCAGTTTTTCGGTGAGGACCACCGGCTCGCCGGGCTCGAAGATGTGCGGGTAGCGCTGGAGGTTCTCGATGTCCACCCACGGCAGGAGGTCGGCGCCGGCCTCCACCTCACCGCTCATGGTCGTCGGTATCGGCGGTACCCACTTGGTGATGCCCAGCAGTTCCGCGAAGTCCGTGCCCTCCTCGGCCGCCCGGCACAGGTCCACGTCCGCGAGCGCCCGCGGCCTGCACACCAGCCCCTGCGACAGCTCTCCGCGCAGCCGGACCGCCTTGACCCGGTCGGCGGAGCCGCCCGCGAGCCGGCCGGTGAGTCCCAGCTCCGCGATGAGATCGGCGGGCAGGACGGCCTGTTCGGGGATGTAGAGCGCGAACTCGCCGGTGCGGTAGGCGCCCTTGGCGATGACGGCCCGGTAGAGGCCGACCTGGGCGAGCTCCAGGGCGTCGGCGTTCGGGTGCTCGTGGACGGTCAGCTCTTCTGCGGTGACGCGCAGGGTGGACATGTACGGCTCCAACGGTTCCTCGGTGGCACGGACGGGGGCGGGTCGGCGCCCGCTGCTGCGGAACGCCGTTGCGGATACTGTCCGTTGCGGCATTTCCGCTGGTCCAGCGATTATCGCGGTGCTAGCCTGCCGCCTTCCGTCCTCCCCCGGGGGCCGCGGCCGGCGGTGCGGGTGTCACCCGGACGCGTGAGCGGGGCGTACCCGGCGGGGCGCTGTGCGGCAAGGTGGGCGGGTGCAGTTACACCGGGCCGTGCCCCTCTCCCTCGTCGCCCTCCTCGCCAGCGCCGGCTGTGTCTCCGTAGGCCCCCGGGATCCCGCGCCGGAGCCCGCGCGGACCTCCGTACCGCCCGTGGGCGCGCCCGCGGACCCCTCGCCCGGGGCCGACGCGCTCCCGCTCGGGCGGCTGCCCGCCGCCGCCCCCGAGCCCACCGCGAAGGCCGCACCGCGTCCCCGGCACACCCGCGTGCCGGGACCGGCCGGGGCGGGCCATCCGCGACGGCGGCCGCCCGCGCCGCCCCGCACGGACGAGATGTGCGCGCTCGCGGACGGCTCCGGAGTCGTACCGCCCTCGATCGTCGACCTGTGCCTGCGCCAGTACGGCCGCTGATCCCGGACGGGCCGCTGACCCCGGTGCGAAGCTTGACCCTCTCCCTGTGTCAGACCTTGTAGTGGAGCGCGTCATGTTCACCATCGGAGACTTCGCCAAGCACGGCCGGGTATCGGTCCGCATGCTGCGACTGCGGCAGGCCGAGCTGGAGGCCGCCCTGGCCGCCGCGGCGGCCCGGCTGGTGCAGGTCGAGGCGAGGCTCCGGACCATCGAGAGCGAGGGAACCATGCCCGCCGACGACATCGTCGTGAAGAGCCTTCCGCCCGTCCGGGTCGCCCGGCTGACCGGCACCGCCGCGAGCTTCGAGCCCGCGGACATCACCGGGGTGATCGTCCCGCTGTACGAGGAGCTGTGCCGCCGCTTCGAGGAGGCGGGGATCTCCCCGGCCGGTCCGGGCCTCTCCCACTACGAGGACGCGCCCGGCGCGGAGCCCGGCACCGCCGTCCTCGTCCACGCCGCGCTGCCGGTGGCGGGCCCGGTGCGCGCCGCGCAGCTGGGCGGTGCGGTAGAGATCGTCACGCTGCCCGCGGTGGAGCGCGCGGCGACCGTCGTGCACCGGGGCGCGATGGACGGCGTACTGCCGACGGCGCAGGCGCTCGCGCGCTGGATCGACGCGCACGGCCACCGCTCGGCCGGGTACGCCCGCGAGCTGACCCTCGCCTGCCCGGAGGATCCCGCGCAGTGGGTCACCGAGCTCCAGGAGCCTCTGGTCGGCGCGGGCTGACGGGGCGGCGGCCGCAGGCGCGGGCGCACCGGCGGGCCGTGTCGTGGCGGGCGGTCCGCAGCCGGTGCAGGGTGGTGCGGCCGCGCCGCTGCCATTCGCCGCGCGGCAGGGCGGCCCGCTGTCCGCCGCCCGCGATGAGGGCGTTCACCGGGGTCATCGGGTCGGCCGCCATCGCCTTGGCGAACAGGACGCCGACCACGAGCGGGACCAGCGCCACGGCCAGGGCCGAGCCGGCGGTGGTCACGTGCTGCAGGCGCGGGCGGGCGGCCGCGTCGCGCGGGGCGTCGGAAGTCATGGCCCCATTCGACCAGCGGGGGCGTCCCGGGGAATCGGGGCGGATACTCAGGCCGTTGGGCAGGACGTACTCAGATCGGCGGGGCGTACGGGTGGGTGATGGGTGATGACGGCACCGGGGCAGGGCTTCGAGGCGGCGACCGGCGACGGCCCGGAGGAGCCGCCGGGACAGCCCGGCCGGCGGGCGGCCGAGCTGCGCACCGCCCAGGAGGGGCTGCTGCAGATCCGCCGTCTGGTCAACGGCCCGGCCGGGGCCGCGGTTCCCGCGCCCTGGGAGGTACGGTCGCTGCCGCGCGCGGTGGCCCTGGCGCTGGAGGCGGCGGGCATCACCCCGTCGGCCCTGGACGCCGAGGGCCGCCGGACCCGTACGGGCTACCGGGTGGCGGCGGGGGCGGAGCCGGGCCGGGTGGAGGTGACCTGGCCGGGGCCGCCGGGCGGTGGCGCGGCCGAGGAGGAGCGGGAGGGGCTGGCGGCCTGCGCGGCCGTGCTGGAGGGGCTGGGCTGGGTGTGCCTGCTGTACCGGGGGCCGCGCGGGCGCCGCTTCCTCAGAAGGGCAAGCTGCAGACCGGCTCGGTCGTCGCCCTCCAGTGCAAGGTCAACGGCCAGAACATCGACGGCAATTCGATCTGGTACAAGCTCGC
>NZ_JBEYVX010000116.1:0-15988 GCF_040644195.1 Streptomyces sp. NPDC047014
AGCCGCCCTCTTCCTCACCACCCACCAATCCACCTACATCATCGGCACCACCCTCACCATCGACGGCGGATGGACCACCCGATAAACCCAGACACCCACAGACACACAGACGGCACGGACGGGCTAGCCGGGCCGGGACACGCGGCCGCCTGCCGCTCGGGCGCGGCGGCGGCTGGTGGAATGCCCTTCTCGGCCGACCGACGGCCAGCGCGAAAGCGGTGCCGGCGAAGGGGGCAGGGTGTCCGGGCAGGGCGGTGGGTCGCAGTGGCGTCTGCGCACCGTGGAGGCAGCCTTCGACCACATCGCGGCGGCCCGCGACGAGGTCGAGGCATGCCGGGCGGTGGCCGTCTTCCTGGCGGGATCGGTGTGCGACGCGGCCGCGGTGGAGCTCGGCGGCGGGCCGGGCGTCGCCCCCGAGCGGGTGGCCGAGGCCGGCGATGCCGTCCTGCTGCGCGCAGCGCCGGACCCCGCCCCGACAACGCCGCTCCGGACCACCGCCGCGCCGGATGGGATGACGAGCCACCTCGCCGCAGTCCCCCTCCGCGCCGGGGACCAGGTCGTCGGGCAGGTGCTCGCCGCCCGCGCCCGGGGCCCCTTCGACGACGACGCCCGCGCCGTCCTGCGCTTCGTCGCGCGGCTCGTCGGCGTGCACATCGGGTGGGCGCGGCGGCTGGCCGCCGTGGAGAGGTCCGCCGTCGAGTTGCAGCGGGCGCTGGTGTCCGAGCCCGGGCGGCCCCACCCCAACCTGGAGGTCGCCAGCCGGTATCTGCCGCTCGGCGGGCGAGCCGTCGTCGGCGGGGACTGGTTCGAGACGGTACGGCTGCACTTCGGGCGGACCCTGCTCGTGGTCGGGGACGTCATGGGCCACGGCCTGGACGCCGCCGTCGACATGAACGCCTACCGCGCCGTGCTGCGCGAGATCGCCTCCACCGACCTCGCCCCGCACCGCGTGCTCCGCCAGATGGACGCCCTGTCCGCCGCCGACGAGGGCCGTCGCCCCGCCACCTGCCTGCTCGCCCGGATCGACCCCGCCCGCGGCACCGCCGTCTACGCCGGTGCGGGCCACCTGCCGCCCGTACTGTTCGACGTGGACGGCACCGGCAGCCTGCTGGAGGTCCCCGTCGGGCCGCCGCTCGGCACCGGACTCGGCGGCTACGAAGCCCTCGCCCGGCCGATCGGCCCCGGCCAGACCCTGCTGCTCTACACCGACGGCCTGGTCGAGCGCCGCGGCGAGGACATCGACGTCTCGCTGGCCCGGCTCACCTCCCTGCGCGTGCCCGTCGGGGCCCCGCCGGCCGCCGTCGTGGACGCCGTCTGCGCGGGCCTGGACGCCCGTCATGCCGAGGACGATGTCGCGGTGGTCGCCGCCCGTCTGCGGCCGCGTCCCGCCCGGCCACCTCAATGACCGCTGTCCGACGTGGAGTTGTACGGGGATCGTACGGACGTCCGGATCGGATGCCTCGGGAGGGCTCCGCAGGCGGCCCCAACTGCCTCGCCACGCAACCACTTTCACGATCTCTGCGGAACAGGATGACAGCCTCCCGCCCCCGTGGCACGTTGTACGCCGTCACCACGACGGAGGGGGAAACCCGTTCATGCCCAAGTACGCCGAGAACGACCAGGACGCCCACCAGAGCCTCCTGGAGTACTGCGACTCCATCGGCTTCGACCCCGAGTGGATCCCGCAGGAGACGTGGGACACGACGATCAGGATCGCCCGGACCAAGGACAAGGGGTACGTCGAGGCGTACAAGGCCATCGACAGCGACCGCAACGAGATGGTCAAGTCCGGGGCGCGGGAGGCCCGGAAGAAGAGGGTCGACGGTGACGCGGCCAACCTGCTCGGGAAAGTCGCCACGCACTACCTGCTCAAGGACTCGCTGGTACTGCCCGTGCTCAAGCAGTGCGCGGCGACGTACATCGGCGGCGAGCGCGTCAACCTGGGGCTGGGCGGTTCCCCGATGGACCCCGACGCCTACGAGGAGCTGCGCGAGGAGTGGGGCAAGGCGGCCCCCATGGCCACGGGCGGGGTGTTCAGCGACTTCCACAGCTTCCCGCCGCAGGACAAGGCCGCCGCGGGCAAGGGGAACGTGGGCGGCACGCTGGCCAAGCGGAAGGTGCAGGGCAATCTGCTGGTGAAGGTGGCCGGGGTGCGGTTCAACATGCACATCGACATCGCCGAGTGACCCGCCCCCGGCCCTCCCCGGTGCGCCGCCGGTGCACCACCGGGGAGGGCCGGGGAGGGCCGGGCGCAGCGGACTGCGGTCGCCCCCGTGGGCGGACGGGGAGACGATGGAAGGGCCGCGGACATGGCACCCGGCCGCCCCGAGCCCGCTGTCCCGTCTCCCTCCGCGCGTGCGCGAAGGAGAGTACGCAGGGGTACGCGCGGCGCGCCGGCCGGTCGAGGGCCGCTGCGGCTTCCCCGTTTTCCCGGGAAGGGAACCCCCATGAACCGGCGTACACGCCTCTGTGTCCTGTCCTCGTTCGCGGCCGCCTCGCTGATCGCCGCGCCGGCCGCGCTGGCGGCCCCCGTGGCGGCCGTGCCGTCCGCCGTACCCACCGCGACCTGCTCCACCTCCGGTGTCCTGCCCAACGGCAAGGTGAACCTCTCCGGCGGCGGCTTCACCCAGGGTCCCGCCTACATCTACGGCACGGCCGGGTACGGCGGGACGGCCGAGATCGGCCAGAGCGGCGGCTTCCAGGTCTCGGACGTGCCGCCCGGCCACTACACCGTCCGCCAGGGCGGCGAAGTCACCGAGTGCAGCGGCTGACCCCAGGACGCCGCGAAGCCACGCAGCCGCCCCGCGGTCGGGCGCTCCGCACCGGCCGCCCGGCGGCCCGGCACCCCCACCGGGTGCACACCCGTCGCCCATCGGAGAAGCTGGGCTTGGCCTCGCCCACACGCCTTGGCGCGGCCGAAGGCAGTAGGCAGGAGGCACCACCTGTGGACACTCCCGACACGGCCGGCGCGGCCGCCACGACGGACCCGACCGGTCCGGCCCATCCGACCCCGCACGCACGAGTACGCCGTCGTATACGCACCGCCGGCCTGTTCTGCGCGGCCGCCGCGCTCGCGGTGGGCACGAGCGTGCCCGCCGCCGCACAGGCCGCGGCCACCGTCCCGATGCCCGCCCCGCGGCTCGTCGTCGTCGACTGCTTCCAGCAGCCCCAGACGCGGCCCGACGAGTACATCCTCGCCTGCGGCGACGGCAACAATCAGCTGGTCGACCTGGACTGGAAGACCTGGGGCCCGAACACCGCCACGGCGACCGGGACCGACCTGGTCAACGACTGCCGTCCCAATTGCGCGGCGGGCCGCTTCCGCTCGTATCCCGTCGAGGTGACGCTGAGCAAGCCCCAGCCGTGGCCCGACCGTGCCAACACCCACCAGTTCTCGCAGATCCGGCTCCTGTACACGGACACCGTGCCCGCGCCGGTCGCGAGGGACGTCACCTACAAGCTCGTCTACTAGGGCGACTCGTACGACACGCCGAGGGCGCCGAGGGGCCGGGCCGAGCCGCCCGGCCCCTCCTCGCGGCTACCGCCGGAAGCCCCGGAGCGGGTCCCGGGCGGTCCGGGCGTCGTACGGGGTGAACCAGGCGGCCGTGGAGGACGCCCCCGCCCACCAGCAGGACCTGCACGCGACCGACGACCACCACAGCCTCCCAATGTACGAGGCCGACTACCACTGGGCGGCGCTGCTCAGCCGCCGGGTGGGGGAGTGCCACGACCCCGGCCGGGGAGCCGCCAGACGGAGTGCCGCCTCCTCCGCGGGGCAGGTGGGGACGGGCCGGAGGCCGGCGGTCAGGTCCTCCGCGAGGTCGTCGAAGGCACGGGCCATCCGCCTGCGCCAGCCGTGGTCCGCCATCCAGGTGAGCGAGGGCAGGCGGTCCAGGGCCTCCAGCGCCCCGGGGCCCGCATCCGGCAGGAACCGGTCCCCGAGGTGCTGCGCGTCCTCGTACGCCTGGTCCGCGAGCACCACCAGCGCCGTGTGGAGCAGGTGCGCGGTACGTGGCGTGAGCTGCCATACGGCGCCCCGCGCGCCGCCCTCGCACGGGCAGTGCCGCGTGGCGAAAAGGGCTCCGAAGTCCGGCGTCCCGGCGGCATGGTCGGAGTACCGCGCCGCGCACCCCTCGGCGCGAGGTGGCAGCGGGTGGACCACCAGGGCAGGGGCACTGCGCGTTCTCGTCGCGGACGTCGAGGTCATCAGCGGCGTCAGGGGCGTCAGGGGGTACGTATGCATGCTCGGCTGCTCCTCACAGGCTGGTCGGCGGCGGGCACGGCCCGGCCCCCTCAGCGTTCGGTGGTCGTCAGGGACGGGGAGCTGCCCTCCATCAGCCGCGCCGGTGTCCCCGACCCGTCCGCCGGGACCGCGTAGACGTACGGCTTGCCGCCTTCCGTCCTGCCGTAGGCGACGGTGCTGTCGTCCAGCCAGGCGGCCTGGTCGTCGATTCCGGCGGGGGAGGCGAGGGCGGTGTCCTCGCCCGTCGCCAGGTTCAGTACGTGCAGCCGCCAGTCCGCGCCGACCCGCTTCTTGTACGCGACGCGCGTCTCGTCGGGCGAGAGCGACGGGCATTCCACATTGGTCCGCAGCGCCGTCAGCTCGCGCGTGGTGAGGTCGCCGCGCATGAGGTGGGTGGTGCCCTTCGAGGACATCGTGGCGTAGAAGGTCCGGTCGTCGGCGGCGAAGGTGATGCCCCAGAAGTTCCGGTCGTCCGGCGGGGTGCGGTCGCCGTCGACCTCGACGCCGAAGTCCTCCAGCGAGCCGTAGTGGTTGCCGTTGCGCAGGTCGTAGATCCCGGCGGTGGTGGAGAAGGCCCCGGAGGCGACGTACGAGTCCCCGGAGCGGAAGACCGTCCAGGCCACCAGGTGCCCCGACGGCGAGACCCGGGCCCGGCTCGGGTTGCCCCACACCGGCAGGGTGACCTCCGGTTCGGGCTTGCCCGGCCGGTAGACGCGGACCTCCGAGGAGAACGGGCCGGGCAGGCCCCGCAGGCAGATCATCGTCCCGGCGGCCGTGGCGGCCCGGCGGCAGTCCGGGCCGGTGGCCAGTTCCTCGCCCTGCCGGGTCTTCTGGTGGACCCGGGTGCCCTTGGCGTCGACCACGACCAGGGTGTCCGGTACGGCCAGGCGTAGGCTGCCGGCGTCCGGTGCGGCCGCGGCGCCCCGCCAGGCGACGGTGGCCGCGGCGGAGCCGAGCAGGGCGACGATCAGGGCGGTCGCGCTCGCGGTGCGGAGGGTGTTCATGAGTCCTTCCCGGGTCGGTGGATGAGGCGGGCGCCGGCGAGCGCGGCAAGGGAGAGGCAGCCGAAGGCGGCGAAGGCCGTTCCGAGCCCGCCGAAGGCGGCGGTGGCGCCGAAGGCGAGTGCTCCGCCGGCCCGGGCGAGGGACTGCGCGGTCTGGACGACGGCCAGGCCCGTGGTCCGGGCCGGCTGGGGCAGGAGCGGCGCGATGTGCGCCATGAGGACCCCGTCGGTGGCCGCGTAGAAGAGGCCGTACAGGACGAGGACGAGGGCGGTGGCCGCCCAGCCGGTGAAGGGGACCAGCCAGAGGAAGAGGTACGCGCCGAACGCGGCCACGTGCCCGCAGAGGAACAGCGGCCACCGGCCGATGCGGTCGGCGAGGACCCCGACGGGCACCGCCGCCGTCATGAAGACGAGCGCCGTGCCGATGGGCAGCAGCGGGAGGGTGCCGGCCGGGACGTCGAGCTGGCGTTGCAGGCCGACGTAGAAGGACATGTCCCCTACGGTGAGCAGCCCGAGCAGCGCGGCGGCCAGCGTGCAGCGGCGGATGGCCGGGGTACGCAGGGAGCCGAGGCGGGCGCGCAGTCCGAGGGCGCGTTCGCGGGCGGTGGGGCGGGGGTCGCGGCGGACGAAGGCCACGATGACCACGACCCCGGCGGCGGCGAGGCAGAAGCTGACGAGGAACGCCGTGTCGTACCCGCCGGGCACGGCGAGGAGGACGGCGAAGGCGATCAGGGGCCCGAGCAGGGCTCCGCAGGTGTCCATCGCGCGGTGGATCCCGAAGGCGCGGCCCAGGTCCGGCGCGGGGACGGCGGCGGTGATCAGTGCGTCGCGGGGCGCGGTCCGGATGCCCTTGCCGATCCGGTCGACGGTGACGAGGGCGCCGACGGCGGGGGCCGTTCCCACGGCGGGGAGGGCGAGTTTGGTGAGGGCGGAGAGGGCGTATCCGGCGGTGGCGACGGTCTTGGAGTGCCCGAACCGGTCGGCGGCGTATCCGCCGCCGATCCGGAACAGGGCGGTGGCGCCGGTGTGGAGGCTGTCCAGCGCGCCGAGCTGGAGGTAGCCGACGCCCAGTCCGTACATGAGGTACATCGGCAGGATGGCCGTGACCATCTCCGCCGAAGCGTCGGTGACGAGGCTGACCAGGCCCAGGGCCAGGACGGTGCCGGGCACCCGCGCTCTCGCGGTGTCGCCGCGGGTCGCGGGGGCGGTGGGGGCGGCCTCGGCCGCGGTGTCGCGGCTCGGGTCGGTGGCTCTGGCCTGTGACAGGTACATCGTGACGCTCCGGCGGAGGAGGGGGTCAGGGCGGGGTGGGAGGGCGCGCGGGTATCAGCCGGCGGTGTTGGCCTTCCACTGCTGGCTGGCGCGTGCGTCACAGGTGGTCTGGACGATGCGGGCGCCGTCGGCCTTGGAACTGCCCGTGACGTCCAGGCACTTGCCGCTGTGCTGTGCGGTCAGGCTGAGGCCCCCGCCGGAGGTGGCGATCTTCCACTTCTGGTCGGCGGCCGAGCCGCAGGTGCGTTGCTGCACGGCCGCTCCGTCCTCGGTGGAGGCTCCGCCGACGCCGAGGCACAGGCCGTTGCTCTTCACCTTGAGCTGGAAGCTGCCGTCGGAGTTCTTGGTGGCGGTGAATTTCTGGTTGTTGAAGTTGCCGCCGGTCCACTGGACCAGATAGCCGTCCTCGCCGTTCTTGGAGGGACTGTCCAGGGCCTTGCCGGAGTTGGCGTTGATGAACTGGTACGTCGTGCCGGAGGTGATCGGGCCACCGGTGGGCGTCGGCGTGGGCGTGGCCGTGGGGGTGGCCGTCGCGGTGGGCTTCGTCGTGGGGGTGGGGGTGGGCGTGGGCTCGGGGCCCGGGCCGTTGCCCTTGGCGTGGCAGGTGCCGCTGACCGAGTCGGTGAAGGTACGGCCGGAGACCTGCTTGAAGGTGAACGCGTAGCCGGTGGCGGACAGGTCGAACTGGCCGACGCCGTAGGTGTTGTTGTTGAACACCTCGGACGGCCCCGAGGTGCCGCTCCGCTTGCTGTAGAGGGCGCGGCCGCCGGTGCCGAGGACGAAGGACCGTATGCCGTTGGCGGTGTCCTTGGTGCCGTCGGACATCGCGGGCGCGAAGCGCTCGTAGTGGTGGTCGTGTCCCCAGACCGCCACGTCGGCCTTGTAGTCGGTCAGCGCCTTCATCAGCGGGGCCGTACCGCCGCTGTCGCCGTGGTCGCCGGAGGAGAACCGGGCGTGGTGCCAGTACGCGATGGTGCAGGGCTTGGTGCTCGCCGCGAGATCCGCGCGCAGCCACTTCTCCTGCGCGCTGCCGGCGCCCACGCTGATGTTGGAGTTCAGCGACACCATGTGCCAGTCGCCGACGTCGAAGCTGTAGTAACCCTTGTCACGGTCGCCGGTCGTGACGCCCTTGCCCTGGTAGTAGTCGAAGTAGCCCTTGGCGCCCGAGGTCTTGTACTCGTGGTTGCCCGGGGCGGGGTGCACGATGGAGTTGAACTTGCCCCAGTTCTTGTCGTAGGAGCCGTTGAACTCCGAGAGCTTGCCGGACTCGTAGGCGTTGTCGCCCGCCGTGATCACGGCCGTCGGTGCCATCGCGCTCACCAGGGGTGCGGTCTGGTTGCACGCCTCGCCGCAGATGTCTCCGACCGCGGCGACCTTGACGGAGGCGTTGGCCAGGGCGGTCTTCCCCGACTGGTGGGCGTCGATGGAATAGCTGCTGCCGCTCTGCGTGAGCTTCGGGGTCACCGTCACGCAGTCGCCGCTGAACGCGCGGGTGTAGAACTCCTTGCCCGTGGCATTGCGTGCGGTGAGGGTGTAGCTGCCGCCGGAGGATCCGGCGAGGGTGATGCTGTCGTCGCCGCGCAGGCTCAGGTCGGTGAAGCGCAGCCGCATCCAGGCCGCGCCGTCGGCGCATACGCGGCGTTCCGTGGCCGAGGCGGCCTGGGAGGCGGTGCCGCTGAGTTTGGCGGTGGCTGTATCGGCTTCGGGTTCAGCGAGTTGCGGCACGGCGGTGGCACCGGAGGCCGCCTGGTCGGCGGGGGCCTGGCCGGCGGACGCGTTGACCATGAAGCCGCCGGCGACGAGGCCCGCGATGGAGGTTGCGATCAGCAGGGCCCTGCCGTAGCGCCGTCGTCGTACGGGTTCCGGTTCGTGCATGTCTGCTCCCTGAGGGGTGGTTGGGGACAAGCCGGGGCTCGGTGGGGACAAGCCGGGCGGCTCAGTTCGGGCGGCCGGGATCGTGCGGATCGCCGCGTTCCGGGGTCGGTTCTATCCCCGGCCGGCGGGCGGCGGTGGCTCACGGTCGCCAGTGGCGCGGGTGGGCAGGAACGCGGCGTGGCGAAGCGCAGGTCCGCGCGCTTCCTCTGTTAGGAACCGCCGGTGTAGAGGAGCCGGTTCGGGGTGTCCTTGCCGACGCCGCGCACCTTGCCGGGGGTCGCGGCGGTGATCAGCGCGCTCTGGACCTCCGCCGGCGTCGCGGCCGGGTGCTTCGCCAGGTACAGGGCCGCGGCCCCCGTGACATGGGGCGCGGCCATCGACGTACCGGACAGCTGACGACTCGCGCTGTCGCTCCGGTTCCCGGCGGAGGTGACGCCCGTACCGGGGGCGAACAGGTCGGTGCACGGGCCGAAGTTGGAGTCCGAACGGCGGCTGTCACCGGACGTGGAGTTGTTGACCACGATCGCGGCGCTGATCCGGCCGGGCGAGTTGTTGCAGGCGTTGGTGTTGCCGTTGCCCGAGGACACCACCCAGGTGACACCGGAGGCGATGGACCGCTTGATGGCCTCGTCCTCGGCGGAGTTGCCGCCGCCGTTGATGCTCATGTTGACCACCGCGGGCTTCACGGCATTGGCCGTGATCCAGTCCGCCGCGGCGATGATCGCCGAGGTGGAAGCCCGGTCCCGGCAGTCCGTGACACGCACGGACACCAACTTCGCCCCCTTGGCCACACCGAAGTCCTTACCACCCACCGTCCCGGCCACATGCGTACCGTGCCCGGTGCAGTCCGCCCCGTTACGGCCGTCCCCCACCTTGTCCACCCCGATGGCGGCCCGGCCCTGGAACTGCTCATGGCTCGTACGCAGACCACTGTCCAGCAAGTACACGGTGACATTGGAGGCCGTCTCGGCAGCCGTGTACTTCTTGTCCAGCGGCAGATCACGCTGGTCGATCCGGTCCAGACCCCACGGCGGATCGGCCTGACTCCCCGACACGCTATGCAGCCCGTCCTGCTGTACGTAGGCCACCGCGGGATCGGCGGCCACCTTCGCCGCCTGAGCCTCCGTCATCCCGGCGGCGTAGCCCCGCAGGGCCGTACTGAACACGGTGTGCACGGTGACCCCGTAGAGGCGGGCGCCGCGGGCGGCCTCCCGCTCGGCGTCGGGTGCCGCCGAGGCGGGCAGGTCCTTGAGGACCACCAGATAGCGGCCCGGGATCGGCTCGGCGGCGGTCCGTACGCTGCCGGTAGCGGGCCCGGCCCCGGCGGGATCGACGGCGATGCCGAGCGCGGCGGCGGCCGTCGCGGTGGCCACGGCGACGCTGATCGCCCGGTAGGACGGGCGGAGGATGTGAAAGGACAAAGGGAGCTCCGTGGAGGGGGTATTCCGGACCCCGGTGGTTCCGGGGCAGGACCGGTCTACTCCCCCGGGCCTCTCAACGGTGGCCACCCCTGGCCGGTGGCGCCAAAGGGCGCGTGCTCTTACTCCCCTGCTCCTCATGTGCCGTTTCGGACCCCTGGGACGGCCGGGATTCCGGGGGCCTGCGGGGCCGGCGGGGCCGGGTGAATTCTTTGCTTCGAGATCTCCAACGTGTAACGATGTCGGGCCAGTTCGTACTCACAGGGGATGTTCGATGCCCGACGAAGATATACGACCGCACTTGTGCCGTCTCGGTCTTTCCCGCATACAAGCGGACATCTATGTCACCCTGCTCGGCACCGGATCCAGCACCACCGAAAGCCTGGCGCGGAAGATCGGCCGCCAGCGCGGCGGGCACCGCAACAGCCTCCCGTTCAAGGACCATGTCCTGGACCGGCACCTCGCTCACCTGCGCAGGCTGGGCCTCATCACCGTCATGGAGAGCGGGACGGGCGGCTGCGAGCACGTACCGGTCGAGCCGTCGATCGCACTGGAATGCATGGCCCACACGCGGGCGGCCGAGGTCCACCAGGCGCATCAGGCGGCCAAGCAGGCGTATCGCGGATACCGCCGTTCCCTGGCCCCGCAGGAGAGCGACGATCTGGTGGAGGTCATCAGAGGGCCGCATGTCGCCGAGCGCATCTGGAACTTCGAAGACGCCGTCGAATTCCAATTGCTGCGTTTCGACTCGCCGCCCTATCACACGCACGCCACCGCCAACCCGACCGAGATCGAGAAGCTCGGAAAGGGCGTGGAGTACCGAGTGGTCTACTCCAAATCGGCCGTGCAGAACGCGGACTACTACAGCATCAACATCCAGCCCTGCATAGCCGCGGGCGAACAGGCGAGGGTCCTGCCCACGGTTCCGGTGAAACTCACCATCTACGACCAGCGCCTGGCGATCGTGTCGATGTCCTTCGTCGAATCCGAGGTCAAGGACTATCTGCTGCTGGTCCACCCGTCCAGCCTGCTGTCGGCGCTCGCGGGGCTGTTCGAGACCTCGTGGCGGGCGGCGCTGCCGATGCATCTGAACGACCGGGTGCCGTGCAGTCTCCAGCCGGTCCACCGGCGGATCCTGGAGCTGCTGGCGACCGGGGTCACGGACGACACCATCGCGGAACTCCTGGGGGTCAGCCGCCGGACGCTGTCGCGCCACGTGGAGGCGATCAACACCCGGGCCGGATCGATGACCCGCTTCCAGATGGCCCTCTACGCGGCCCGCAACGGCTGGATCTGACGGTACGGCGCCCCTCCGCCGCGGCTCAGGGCCGCAGCCCCGCCCTCCGGAGCGTGAGCCCCGCCAGGTCGGAGACGGCCTGGGGGTCGCCCCTGCGCCAGGCGTCGGCGAGGCCACCGGGCGGGGCCGGGATCGTGGAGAGGTCGGCGAGCGGTCCGGTGAGGGCGCGCAGCGCGAGCAGATCGGCGCCGCCGGGCGCGTCGCGCAGCCGGCGGACGGCCGCGCTGCGGCGGATCCAGCGCAGGCGCAGGGGCAGCCACAGCAGCAGGATGAAGACCACGGGGAAGACGATCAGGGCGATGGCCGTGAGGGTGGCCACCTGGCCGACGGTGTCCTGGAGGGACTGTCCGGCGTCGGCGAGTCCGGCGCCGGCGTCGGCGGCGGACTGGAAGGGCTTCTTCAGGACGCCGCCGACGAGCGGTACGTCGGAGGCTTTCTCCCCGGCGTCCCCGAGGGCGCGGGAGAGTCCGTCGCCGGAGCTCTCCACGCGCCGCCCCGGCTCGGCCAGCAGCATGATCGTGCTGTGCACGGCCAGGGCGAACCACACCGCGGCGGCGATGAGGGCCAGGGCGATCAGGTCCGCCAGGATCTGGCGGTTCCGCCGTGCCGGGGTCTGGGCGTAGAGGCGCATCGACTGCTCCGGTTCCGGTCAGGGGGCCGGTCAGGGGATCGGGCGGGCCGGGCACAGGTCGGGCGCCGCGCGGCCCGACTCCGCGCGGCGCCCGTACCCCGGGAGCGGGGGATTACCAGTAGTGGCGACGACCACCGACGGCGTGGCCCACCGAGCCGAGGATCCACAGGACCGCGCCGACCACGAGCAGGATGGCGCCGATGGTCCAGAGGATGGAGATCCCGGTCAGGAAGCCGGCGAGCAGGAGGATGAGTCCGATGAGTATCACGGTGTTCTCGCTTTCTTGGTGGGATGAGGCGGATCTGTGGTGTCCGCCGGGGTGTTCGGCGCCGTGACCGGGCAACGGCGGTGTCGGGTCAGGCGGGCGGGAGTCCGATGGGGAGGCCGCCGCCGACGGTGTAGTAGGAGCCCAGTTCCTCGCGGTAGCGGCCGTCGTCGAGGTGCCGGTCGCGGTGGAACTCGGGGGCGTCCTTGATCTGGTCCTTGGTCCGGTCGACGAAGATCTTCCGGTCGTCGGGGTCGACGCCGACGACGGTGCTCGCCGGCATCAGGACCTCCTTGCCGAAGATCCAGGGCCCGGTGTCCACGACCAGGTAGGCGTCACCGACCTCGTCGGAGTGCTTGTCGACCTTGCCGATGCTCCCGTCGGTGGCCTCGACCTCGTAGCCGACCAGATCGGTACCGGCCAGGTGGCCCGAGGTGGACTTGTAGCTCCACACCTGCTCAGTCACGCGAAACATCTCCTCCGGTCAACGGACCCGCGACACGGGACCGGGTCCCCTGCCGTTCGTCCTTCTGCCGTACGTGGTACTGCCCTGCTCGGCGGCTTCGTCTGCCGCCCGAACTGCGGGTGCCCCGGTCCCGCGGGTTCATTCGCCCCGGAATCGGGAGCGCTCTCGCGGGTGTTGGGCGCGGGCCCGGTCAGGGCCGGGAAGCGTCGAGGATCCGGGGTGGGATGTCCGGGCATCGCAGGACATCGGCGGTCACCGGGGCGCCGTCGGCGATATTGCGGTCGTAGGTGACGGTACGTACTTCGACCGGGTCGGTCCCCACCGTCACGGTGAAGGAGGTCGCCCCGGTGGGCAGGGCCCGCACCCGCGCTCCGGGCAGGGCGGCGGCGAGGGTGTCCGCGTCCTCCTCGCGGCCGGCCGGGTACCCGATGACCGGCCCGCCGGCGGGGCGCGCGGCGGGGGCCGAGGCCGGGGTGTCGGTGACGGCGAAGCCGCCCGCCCGCAGCGCGTCGGCCACGGTGGCGTCGTCCACCGCGACCGGGATCCGGGCGGGGTCGGTCGGCGCCGGTGTCTGCGCGACCGGCTGGATGCGGGTGTCGCCGGTGAGGGGCCGGTCGGTGCGCAGCGCCTGCCAGAGGGCGGCCGAGCGGGGCTCGTCCCACACGAGGGTCGAACCGACGCCCGGCACCCGGTGGTCGAACAGCCGGATGGGGACGGTCGCGAACTCGGTGTTCTCCGCCCGCAGACGGCCGAGCGCGAGCCCGATGCCGATGAGGTCGTAGAGGCTGGTGCGCGCGTCGGTCCGGACGGATTCCAGGAGGGTGCGGGCCGTGCGGGCGGTACGGGTGGGGTTCGACAGGGCGCCCTCGACGGTCAGCCGGGCGAGCAGGTCGTTGACGGTGCGCTGCTGGCGGCGCACCCGGCCGAGGTCCCCGGGGCGGAGGTTGACGTGGCGGGCGCGGACGTAGCGCAGGGTCTGGTTGCCGTCGGTGCGGTGGACTCCGGCGGCGATGTCCAGGCCGGAGTTCTCGTCCTTGAGCGGTCGGTCGGTGCAGACGGTGGCGCCGCCGAGGCGGTCGACGGTCTTCTCGAAGCCGGCGAAGTCGGTCTCCAGGTAGTGGTCCACCCGCAGTCCGGTCGCCTTCTCCACGGTCCGTACGGTCAGGGGGCCGCCGCCGAGGGCGTACGCTCCGTTGATCTTCCCCTTGCGCGGCTCGGCCGGGGCACCAGGCGCTTCTGGTGCCGGTGCGGGGCTCGCGTACTCGACGTAGGAGTCGCGCGGGATGGAGACCACGCTCGCCCGCCGGCGGTCCTGCGAGAGGTGGACGAGCATCATCACGTCGGTGCAGTTGCAGCCCTTGCCGCCCACGTGCAGGCGCCGTTTTTCCGCCGCCGACAGGCCCGCGCGGCTGTCGATGCCCACCACGAGGACATTGGTGCCCCGGCTGAGTCCTCCGGCGGCCGGGCCGGAGGCGGCCGAGACCGCAGGGGCCCCGGAGCAGACGCCCGCCGAGACGACGGCGAGCAGGGTGAGGGCAAGGGTGAGTCGACGCACGCACGTCCCCAGACCTAGTGCCAAAAGGTATGACTAGTGACATTAGCGCCACAAATCGTCACCGCTCGGCACCACACCGGAGATCAGTGGTGGGGATGTGCTCCGCTCAGGCCGTTCCACACGGAGCGGGTCGCGCCGAAGCCCGACTCGTGGACCCATACGTGGGTGCAGCCGGGGCACTGGAGGTGCAGGAGGCTGCCGGTGTTGGTGAGCAGGTAGCGCCAGTGCGCGGAGCAGGTACGCCGCTGTCCGCACGGTTCGCAGTCACTGCTGTCCTCGCAGCGCGGGCAGGGGATCCAGGCGCGGCGGCCCGGATCGGCCTGCGGATCAAGAGGCAGCAAGGCCGTCTCCCCGCGCGGGCAGGACCCCGGAGGCCACCAGGCTGTCGTAGAGGCGCTGCTGTTCGGCGTCGAGCCCGGAGTACAGCAGGTCGTAGGCGGCCTCCTCGCCGAGCAGCACCTCCACCGGGTCCCAGTCGGGACCGATGGCCTCCATCACCTGGGCGCGCCGCAGCACCTCCTGCGAGGTGAGGTCGACGGTGAAGTCGACCAGTCCGGCCCCGGAGGGGTCGGAGGCGGGGGTGGGGATCGGGTCACGGGAAGCCATGCCACGAACTTAGGTAAGCCTTCCCTGGCTGGTCAAGGGAGGGTGGGCGGAGTCACAGCGCCCCGGACCGCACCCGCCCGACGGGTCAGGAGGCGGCCCGGAAGGCCGTGGCGCGCACGCCGGTCCCGCACAGCGCGAAGTCGCCGCCGTCGTCGGGAGCCAGCTGGAGGCGGGCACCGGCCGCACCGACGACCATCGACGGCGCGGCGAAGGGCTCGGCCCCCGAGGCGCAGTAGCCGTCGGCCTCACCCAGTACGGGGGTGAAGGTGATACGGGTCTCCGCCGCCGCCCCGGGCGCGAGCAGGACCGGCCGGGCCGCGCCCTGCACGGACACCGCGAGGGCCTTGCCCCGGCCGGGGGCACCCTGGCCGGCGAGGGCGAAGGTGGGACGCCCGGTCAGGACGCAGGGCCGCGAGCTCTCGTTGACCACGGTGATCCGGAAGCCGTTCGCCCCGACCCGCTGGGCTCCGCCCGGCGCGAGCTGGCCGGCCCGGCAGGGCGGCGCGGGCGCGGCGGCGGCCGTGTCCGACGCGGCGGCCGCGGGGGCGGCACTGGCCCCGGCGGCGGGGAGCGACAGGGGCAGGGCGACTCCGAGCAGTACGGACGCCGCTACGAGTACACGCCGACGGCGGGTCGGAAGACCGCGCGCCGGAAGACCTTTCGCTGTACGGGCCATGGTTCGCCTCCGAAGGGACGAGGAGGGGATCTCTTCTCCCAGCCTGACACCATCGGCGGTGCTCCGCCCCCTGCGCCTCAGGGGCTTCGGGCCTTCGGGTCAGGGGCTTCGGGTCAGGGTGGACGGGGCGCCCGCGGACTGCGCTCCCTCCGATTCCAGGGTCACCCGCCCCGGCTCGGCCATGGTCAGCACATAGAGGTTGCCGCGCGGGCAGTCGAAGACGAACCGCTGGTCGGTGGGATGGCTCGTCACAGCCTCGAAAATGGCGGTGCTGCCACGGAGTTGACTGAGTTTCAGGGCCTCCGTACACCCCAGGTTGCGCCCCGTGAGCAGTTCCTTCACATCGCTCACCTGACGGCCCACCAGCTCGCCCACCGTGCCCGCGTTCAGGGTCACGGTGACGGCGAACGGGCCCGTCCGCGCCCGGGTGATCCCGTCCGCGTCCGGTGTCCCGGGCCCGGTGCCCGACCAGGTACCCACCCAGGCCGCGGGCAGCGCCCCCGGCTCGGCGGAGGCCCCGGCCGCCGGGGACGCGGTGGTTCCGGTGGCGGCGCGGTCCTCCTTGCGGCCGGTGTCCCCGTCGGGGATCAGCCGGACGGCGAGCACCACCGCGAGCCCCGCCACGAGGACGGCGGCCCCGGCCATGCCCAGGACCCGGCCGGGCGAGCCCCACCGGCCCGG
>NZ_JBEYVX010000117.1:0-15459 GCF_040644195.1 Streptomyces sp. NPDC047014
GCGCCTTGCCCTGCTGGACCGCGGACGCCAGCGCGCCCATGGTCTCCTCCAGCGGGGTCTGCGGGTCGAAGCGGTGCGAGTAGAAGAGCCCCCGGCGCCCCCGAGGCGGAGGACTTCGCCGCCGTGGCCCGGGGCGGGCACCGGCCGCCCGGGGACCCGCGGCTCACCGCCGCCGAAACCGCCCTCATCAGCTACACCTCCGGCACCAGCGGCACCCCCAAGGGCGCGATGAACCCGCACGGTGCCCTCACCTACAACGCCGTCCGGCAGGTCACCGCCCACCCCCTGCCCGAGGGCGCCGGCTACTTCGCCCTCGCGCCGCTCTTCCACATCACCGGCATGGTCTGCGAGCTCGCCGCCTGCTTCGTCAACGCGGGCACCCTCGTCCTCGCCCACCGCTTCCACGCCGGCGCCGTCCTGGACGCCTTCCTCGAACACCGCCCCGCCTACGCCGTCGGCCCGGCCACCGCCTTCATGGCCCTCGCCGCCCACCCCGACGCGACCCCCGGCCACTTCGCCTCCTTCCAGGTGCTCTCCTCCGGCGGCGCCCCGCTGCCGCCCGCCCTCGTCGCCCGGCTGCGCGGCGCCTTCGGCTTCTACCTGCGCAACGGCTACGGCCTCACCGAGTGCACCGCGCCCTGCGCCAGCGTCCCCGTGCACCTCGAAGCCCCTGTCGACCCGGCCTCCGGGACCCTCGCCGTGGGCCTGCCCGGTGCCGACACCGTCGTGCGGATCCTCGACGAGCACGGCGCCGAGCTGCCCTTCGGCGAGACCGGCGAGATAGCCGTCCGCGGCCCGCAGCTCGCCTCCGGCTACTGGGGGCTGCCCGCCGAGACCGCCCGCGCCTTCCCCGGCGGGGAACTGCGTACCGGGGACGTGGGCTTCATGGACCCGGACGGCTGGCTGTACGTCGTCGACCGCAAGAAGGACATGATCAACGCCTCGGGCTTCAAGGTGTGGCCGCGCGAGATCGAGGACGTGCTCTACACCCACCCCGCCGTCCGCGAGGCCGCCGTGGTCGGCGTCCCCGATCCGTACCGGGGGGAGAGCGTGAAGGCGTACGTGAGCCTGCGCCCCGGCAGCTCCGCGCGGCCGGAGGAGCTGTCCTCCTACTGCGCCGCGCGCGTCGCCGCGTACAAATACCCGCGGCAGGTGGAGATCCTGCCTGTCCTTCCGAAGACGACCAGTGGCAAGATCCTGCGACGGGAACTGCGCGAGCGCGGCTGAAAACATTCGTCCGCTCGTACAGCTGATCGCGGTGACCAGGCAGGACAGAGGAAGGGAAGGGCAGCGACATGGCGGCCAGGACCACGGAACCCGCAGGCACGCACGAGGCCCCGGTACCGCAGCGGCTGCTGGCCGTCGCCACCCGGCTGTTCGCCGAGCGCGGCTACGACCGCACCTCCGTGCAGGAGATCGTCGAGGCGGCCGGCGTCACCAAGGGCGCGCTCTACCACTACTTCGGCTCCAAGGACGACCTGCTGCACGAGGTGTACGCGCGCATGCTGCGCCTCCAGCAGCAGCGCCTCGACGCGGTGGCCGGCTCGGAGGCGCCCGTCGAGGAGCGGCTGCGGGCCGCGGCCGCGGACGTGGTGGTCACCACCATCGAGAACCTCGACGACGCGATGATCTTCTTCCGCTCGATGCACCAGCTCAGCCCGGAGAAGTACAAGCAGGTACGGGCCGAGCGCCGCCGGTACCACGAGCGCTTCCGGGCGCTGATCGAGGAGGGCCAGCGCACGGGCGTGTTCTCCGACGCCACCCCCGCCGACCTGGTGGTCGACTACCACTTCGGCTCCGTGCACCACCTGTCCACCTGGTACCGCGCGGACGGCCCGCTCACCCCCCAGCAGGTCGCCGACCACCTCGCGGACCTGCTGCTGCGCGCCCTGCGGCCGTAGATCCCGCCGCGCACACGGCGGACGGCCCGCCCCCCGGCGCGCCCCTGGCGGGGGCGGCCGGGTGACGGGCCGTCCGGGATCCCGTTCCCCCTGCTACGGGATGACCTTCAGCAGCTTGTTCGGGGTGCCCGAGGACGGGTTGGTCACCGCGCCCGCGGTCGCCCCCGCCGTCAGCGCCGCCGAAGCCTGCGCCGGGGTGGAGGAGGGGTGCCCGGCCAGGTAGACCGCCAGGGCGCCCGCGACGTGCGGGGCGGCCATGGAGGTGCCGGAGATGGTCTTCGTACCGGTGTCACTGTCGTTCCAGGCGGACGTGATGTCCGAGCCCGGCGCGTACAGGTCCACCACCGAGCCGAAGTTGGAGAACGAGGACTGGGAGTCGTCCTTGGTGCTCGACGCCACGGTCACCGCCTCCGGGACGCGGGAGGGCGAGCCCTGCCCGGCGTCGCTCGACTCGTTGCCCGCCGCGACGGCGAAGGTGACGCCCGAGGCGATCGCCCGGCGCACCGCCTCGTCCAGCGCCTCGTCGGCGCCGCCGCCCAGGCTCATGTTGGCCACCGAGGGACCCGAGTGGTGCTGGGTGACCCAGTCGATGCCCGCCACGACCTGCTCGGTGCTGCCCGAGCCGTTGTCGTCCAGCACCCGCACCGCCACGACCTTCGCCTTCTTGGCGATGCCGTGCGCGGAGCCGGCTATGGTGCCGGCGACGTGCGTGCCGTGCCCGTTGCCGTCGTCGGCGCTGTCGTCGTTGTCGATCGCGTCGAAGCCGCTCGTGGCCCGTCCGCCGAAGTCCTTGTGCGTGGTGCGGACCCCGGTGTCGATGACGTAGGCGGTGACGCCCTCACCCGCGCTGTCGGGGTAGGTGTACTTCTTGTCTCCGGCCGTTTCCTTCTGGTCGACCCGGTCCAGCCCCCACGAAGGCGGGTTGTCCTGGGTGGCCTTGATGGTGAACTTCTTGTTCTGCACGACCTTGCCGACGGCCGGGTCGGCGGCGAGCCGCTTGGCCTCCGTCTCGGTCAGGCCCGCGGCCGAGAAGCCGTTGACCCCGGAGCCGTAGGAGCGCTTGAGCTCGCCGCCGTACTTGCGGGCCAGCGCTTCCTTGTTCGCGGATGCGTCGAGCATGACGACGTAACTGCCGTCGATCGCACCGGGCGCGCCCAGTCCGTACACCGTGCCCTCGGGCGGTGCGGCCGCCCCCGCGAAGGGGGACGCGAACAGGGTCGCGGCGGCCACCGTGGCAGCTCCCGCACCGATGGCCGCGTACCGGAAACCGCGCGAGCGCTTGTGAGTTGACATAGAGAGGGTTCTCCTCGTGTTGACGTGTGGGGCGTCAAACCTTCTGGAAAACCCTCTTCCGATTGACAGGAGCAAATCAAGGTCACCCCGGCCGTTCGGCCATATTCAACAAGGTTTCTTAAAAGGCCCCCCGCATCGCCTTCACCTCGTACACACGTTCAGCAGAACTCCCGCACGAATGATCCACTTTCACCGCCGTCCCGTGTGCCGCGCCAGCTCCCGGCGCGCGAGCGAGCGCTGGTGCACCTCGTCCGGCCCGTCGGCCAGCCGCAGGGTCCGCGCCGCCGCCCACAGCTCCGCCAGCGGGAAGTCCTGGCTCACCCCGCCCGCACCGTGCAGCTGCACCGCCCGGTCGAGGATGTCCACCACCGCGCGCGGGGTCGCGATCTTGATGGCCTGGATCTCGGTGTGCGCGCCCCGGTTGCCGGCCGTGTCCATCAGCCAGGCGGTCTTCAGCACCAGCAGCCGCAGCTGCTCCACGGTGACCCGGGCATCCGCGATCCAGCCCTGGACGACGCCCTGGGCGGCCAGCGGCTTGCCGAAGGCCGTACGGTCCACCGCGCGCCGGCACATCAGCTCGACGGCCCGCTCCGCCATGCCGATCAGCCGCATGCAGTGGTGGATGCGGCCCGGGCCCAGCCGCGCCTGGGCGATCGCGAAGCCGCCGCCCTCCTCGCCGACCAGGTTCGCCGCCGGGACCCGCACCCCGTCGAAGACCAGCTCGGCATGGCCGCCGTGGTCGTGGTCCTCGTAGCCGTACACCGTCATCGCCCGGCGTACCTCCACCCCCGGGGTGTCCCGGGGGACCAGGACCATCGACTGCTGGCGGCGCGGATCGGCGCCCTCCGGGTCGGTCTTGCCCATCACGATGAAGATCCGGCAGTCCGGGTTCATGGCCCCGGAGATGAACCACTTCCGCCCGGTGATCACATACGCGTCCCCGTCGCGCTCGATCCGCGTCTCGATGTTCGTGGCGTCCGAGGAGGCCACCTCGGGCTCCGTCATCGCGAAGGCGGAGCGGATCTCGCCCGCCAGCAGCGGGTGCAGCCACTGCTTCTTCTGCTCCTCGGACCCGAACTGCGCGAGCAGTTCCATGTTCCCGGTGTCCGGGGCGGCGCAGTTCGTCGCCATCGGGGCCAGGTGCGGGCTGCGGCCGGTGATCTCCGCCAGCGGGGCGTACTGGAGGTTGCTCAGCCCGGCGCCGTGCTCCGGGTCGGGGAGGAAGAGGTTCCACAGGCCCTGGCGGCGCGCCTCGGCCTTCAGTTCACCGAAGACGGCCGGGGTGTCCCAGGGCGAGGCCAGCCGCGCGCGCTGCTCGGCGGCGACGGGCTCCGCCGGGTACACGTACTCCTCCATGAACGCGAGGAGCCGCTCGCGGAGTTCCTCGGTCCGGGCGTCGAATGCGAAGTCCATGGGTGTGGCTCAGCCTTCCTTGAGTTCCTGGAGGGTGGTCAGTCCGTGCTCGATGAAGACCGGCACCAGCTCGCCGATCCGGTCGAAGCCCGCGCCGACGGTCTGCCCGAGCGTGTAGCGGTAGTGGATGCCTTCGAGGATCACCGCGAGCTTGAACCAGGCGAAGGCGGTGTACCAGGCGATGGCCGAGGTGTCCCGGCCCGAGCGGGCGGCGTACCGCTCCACCAGTTCGGCGGGGGCCGGATGGCCCGGCGCGCCGCTCGTCGTACTGACCGGGGAGCCGGTGAGGCCCAGGTCCGCGCTGTACATCACGAGCAGCCCGAGATCGGTCAGCGGATCGCCCAGCGTGGACATCTCCCAGTCCAGCACCGCCCGGATCCGGTCGTCCGGCCCGCCGATCAGCACGTTGTCGAGCCGGAAGTCCCCGTGCACCACCGCCGGGGCGGGGGAGCGGGGCAGGGTGCGCCCGAGGGCCGCGTGCAGCTCGTCGATCCCGGCCAGCTCCCGCCCCCGGGAGGCCGCGAGCTGCTTGCCCCAGCGGCGCAGCTGCCGGTCCAGGAAGCCCTCGGGCCGGCCGAAGTCGCCCAGCCCCACCGCCTCCGGGTCCACCGCGTGCAGGTCCACGAGGGTGTCCACCAGGCCCAGCACCGCCCGCCGGGTGCGCTCCGGCCCCAGTGCCGCCAGCTCGGCGGCCGTGCGGTACGGGGTCCCCTCCACGTACTCCATGACGTAGAACGGGGCCCCGAGCACGGCCTCGTCCTCGCACAGCAGCACCGGCTCCGGCACCGGCACGGCCGTCCCGTGCAGCGCCGCGATGACCCGGTGCTCGCGTTTCATGTCGTGCGCGGTGGCCAGTACGTGGCCCAGCGGCGGCCGGCGCACCACCCAGCGGGCGGTCCCGTCGGTGACCTCGTAGGTGAGGTTCGAACGGCCTCCCTCGATCAGCAGGCCGCGCAGCGCCCCGGCCACGAGACCGGGCCGGACCAGGTCGAGATGGCCGCGCAGCCGCTCCAGGTCCAGGCCGCGCGGGTCGGCGGGGGCTGAGGTCATGGGCGCACCTCCGTGCGGAGAGTCGGTGAGGGACGGGCGGCGGTGCGTGGGCGCACCGCCACACGCCATCATGCCGACCAGTCGGTATGTCGTCCAGAGGGCGGGCCGGAGGAACACCTCCGGCCCGCGCCCTCAGGCGTGGCAGAGGATCGGCGTCCCGCCGTTCATCACCGTCATGTCCGCCAGCACCGCGAGGATGTCCAGCGGCGCGCCCTCCGGCCGCCCGTCCAGCTCCGCGTAGGCCCGGTGCAGGTTCGCCACCAGCCGCTCGCTCTCGCGCCAGGCGGCGAACTCGCCGAGATCGGCCCGCCGGGCGGCCTCCAGCGGGGTGAGGCCCGCGGCCCGTGCCTCCCGGGCGAGCGCGTCCACGTACCGCAGATAGCGCTCGGTGGCCTCGTAGGCGGAGGCGTCGGTGAGCGGGCCGTGGCCGGGGACGACGGTCTCCGCCTCCAGGGAGCGCAGCAGCTCCAGCGCCCGCAGGGAGCCCGCCAGCGAGCCCATGGCCAGGAAGGGCGTGCCCCCGGCGAAGACCAGGTCCCCGGTGAAGACCACCCGCTGCCGGGGCAGCCAGACGACGGAGTCCCCGGTGGTGTGCGCGACCCCCGGGTGGATGATCCGCACCTCGGTGTCGCCGAGGTGCAGGGTGGCCCGGTCGGTGTAGGTGAGGTCGGGCGGGACGATCTCGACCGCGCCGAAGTCGGTCGCGGGCCAGATCAGCTCCAGCTGGTGCCCGGCGGCGAGCTGCTCGCTCCGCGCGCTCTCGTGGCCGAGGATCATGGCCCCGGGGGCGAAGACCCCGTTCCCGTAGGTGTGGTCGCCGTGGTGGTGGGTGTTGACCACCGTGCGGGGGAGCGGCACCCCGGCGGCGGTGACCGCCGCGCGCAGGGCGAGGGCCCGGCGTTCGGTGGCGGCGGTGTCCACCAGCAGGGTCCGGCCGCCGTCGCTCACGAAGCCCGCGTTGTTCAGGCACCAGCCGCCGTCCGGCTGGACATAGGCGTAGACCCCCGGCGCGGGCTTGACGACGTACGGTTCTTCGGCGGGCATGTGCGCTCTCCCCAGGTCGCTCCGACAGGCGATCGGCATCCTGTCAGCCCGCGCCGCGCCGGGGGAGAGCGGGGCCCTCGCCCGTCAGTGGTCGTCGTAGTGGCCGTCGTGCGCGGCGTGCCGGTGGCCGTCGTGCAGATAGTCCACGTGGTCGCCGTGCCGGACCGTCTCGTGGCCGCAGTTCTCGCCGTGCGCGTGGCTGTGGTCCTCGTGGGCGGTGTGGCCGGAGGGCTCGCACTCGTCCCAGTGGCCGGAGTGCTCCCGGTGCAGGTGGCCGTCGTGCGCGTAGTCGACGTGGTCGCCGTGCGGGACGGCCTGGTGGCCGCAGTCCGTGCCGTGCGCGTGGGGGTGCGTCGGGTGTTCGTGGTGGAGGGTCGTCATGCGGCCGAGAGTAGTGCGAAGGGTCGACTATCGCCCGTTGTGTCCCAAGTGTCCGAAGGGCTGCGGCGAAGTCGGATGATCGGACCGCCCCGGGCGTCCGCTCACAGGATCACCGCCACCGCGAACACCGCCAGCCCCGCCGTGCACAGCACCACCGCCAGCGCCGCCCGCGGAGCCAGCGCCTCCGGCCGGACCGCCGCCAGCGCCCGGATCCGCCGGTGCGCCACTCCCAGGAAGGCCAGCCACAGCAGTACGGTCACCGCCGCCCCGCCCAGCTCCACCGGCGAGCCCGAGCCCCGCAGCGTCTGCCGCAGCGCCAGCACCGCCACCACCGAGGCGGCCAGGGTCGTACGCCGCCACGCGAGCCGGGTCCGCTCCGGCTGGAGCCCGGCGTCCCGCTGCTCGGCCACGCCCGGGGCGCTCACCGCCCGGACGTCCAGCCCAGCAGCACGACCACCACCATGGACACCGCCACCAGCCCCACCCCCAGGCTCAGCACCACGGGGAACCGCGACAGCGGCAGATCCTCACCCCGCCGCATCGCCCGCTCGCAGCGCACCCAGTGGTTCACCGCCCGCAGCGCGCAGGCCGCACCCACCGCGAGCAGCGCGAAGGCCATCCCGACCCGCACCCCCCACCGCAGGTCCGGCAGGAACTGGTCCACGGCGAAACCGCCGCCGACCAGGGCCAGCGCGGTACGGATCCAGGCCAGGAAGGTCCGCTCGTTGGCCAAAGAAAATCGGTAGTCCGGCGTATCGCCCTCGTCCCTCAGCCGCGCGGGCGCGAACCACAGGCGTACGTCCTTGACGAAGTCGATCACCTGATCAATCTACTGGCGGCAGCCGGTACGCGCGCAGCCGCCGGTACGCCTCCAGTCCGTCCGGCACCCAGGGCCACTCCCCGCCCGCGACCCGCCGGTCCAGCTCCTCCTCGGTGAGGAAGGTGTGCCAGTCCACCTCGGACTCCTGCGGCGCCACCGGCAGCCCGCACCGCACCTCGTGCACATACGACCACCAGGCCCCGCCCGGCCCCTCGTACAGGAACTTGAACAGCGGCTCCGGCCGCGGCAGCCCCCGTACCCCCAGCTCCTCGCCGGCCTCCCGCAGCGCCGCCTCCGCGTAGCTCTCGCTGGCGCCGACCACCCCGCCCACGAACATGTCGTAGTGCGAGGGGAAGACCAGCTTCGAGGCGGTCCTGCGGTGTACGAAGATCCGCCCCTCGGCATCCCTGGCCTGCACGAACACACACCGGTGCAGCAGCCCCCGGGCGTAGACCTCGCCCCGCGGGGCCTGCCCGGTGACCCGGTCGTCCCGGTCCACCACGTCCAGTACTTCATCAGCGGCACTCACGGGTTCATCCAACCACCGCTGTTGACTGGTTACCGCTCCGTAGCAAAGGATCTGCCCCACCACCGACGGAGGACGGGTATCCGCATGACCTACGACGCAGACGTGATCGTGATCGGAGCCGGGCTGGCGGGCCTCGTGGCCACCGCGGAGCTCGTCGACGCCGGACGCAAGGTCCTCCTGCTGGACCAGGAGCCCGAGCAGTCCCTCGGCGGCCAGGCCCACTGGTCCTTCGGCGGCCTCTTCCTCGTCGACTCGCCCGAACAGCGCCGGATGCGCATCCGGGACAGCCACGCGCTCGCCCTCCAGGACTGGCACGGCACCGCCGGCTTCGACCGTGAGGAGGACGCCTGGCCGCGCCGCTGGGCCGAGGCGTACGTGGACTTCGCGGCCGGCGAGAAGCGCTCCTGGCTGCACAGCCGCGGGGTGCGCTTCTTCCCCGTGGTCGGCTGGGCCGAGCGCGGCGGCTACGACGCCAACGGCCACGGCAACTCCGTCCCCCGCTTCCACATCACCTGGGGCACCGGCCCCGGCCTGGTGGAACCCTTCGAGCGCCGGGTCCGGGAAGGGGTGGCCCGCGGCCTGGTCCGGTTCCGCTTCCGCCACCGGGTCACCGGCCTGGCCGCCACCGCCGGAACCGTGGACACCGTCACCGGCGAGATCCTGGAGCCCTCCGACGCCGTACGCGGCACCGCCAGCGGCCGCGAGACCACCGGCTCCTTCTCCCTGCGGGCCCAGGCGGTGATCGTCACCAGCGGCGGCATCGGCGGCAACCACGACCTCGTACGGGCGCAGTGGCCCGCCCGGCTCGGCACCCCGCCGCAGCGCATGCTCTCCGGGGTCCCGGCGCACGTCGACGGCCTGATGCTCGGCATCGCGGAGCGGGCGGGCGCCAGCCACATCAACAAGGACCGGATGTGGCACTACACCGAGGGCATCCAGAACTGGGACCCGATCTGGGCCCGGCACGGCATCCGCATCCTGCCCGGCCCCTCCCCGCTCTGGCTGGACGCCACCGGCAAGCGGCTGCCCGTACCGCTCTTCCCGGGCTTCGACACCCTCGGCACCCTCGACCACATCATGCGCACCGGCCACGACCACACCTGGTTCGTGCTCAACCAGCGTGTCATCGGCAAGGAGTTCGCCCTCTCCGGCTCCGAACAGAACCCGGACCTCACCGGCCGCTCCGTCCGCGACGTCATCACCCGCGCCCGGCAGGCCGTCCCCGGCCCGGTGAAGGCGTTCATGGACCACGGCGCCGACTTCGTCGTCGAGAAGGACCTCCCGGCCCTGGTGCGGGGGATGAACGCCGTCACCAAGGAGGACCTGCTCGACGAGGCCGCCGTCCGCCGGGAGATCGTGGCCCGGGACCGGGAGATCGCCAACCCCTTCACCAAGGACCTCCAGGTCACCGCCATCCACGGCGCCCGCAGATACCTCGGCGACCGGCTGATCCGCACCGCCGCCCCGCACCGGATCCTCGACCCCGCCGCCGGCCCGCTGATCGCCGTACGGCTGTCCATCCTGACCCGGAAGTCCCTGGGCGGCCTGGAGACCGACCTGTCCTCCCGCGTCCTGACCCCGGCGGGCGAGCCGCTGCCGGGCGTCTACGCCGCCGGCGAGGCCGCCGGATTCGGCGGCGGCGGGGTCCACGGCTACCGCGCCCTGGAGGGCACCTTCCTCGGCGGCTGCATCTTCTCCGGCCGGGCCGCGGGCCGCGCCGCCGCCGAGGCGGTGGGCTGAGCACGCGGGGAGGGGGACGGCGGCGCGGCGGTCACCGCGGTCATCGGCATCGCGGTCACCGCCGTCACCGTGGTCATCGGCATTGCGGTCACCGCCGTCACCGTGGTCACTGCCGTCACCGCGCTCACCGCCGTCACTCCGGTCACGGCAGCAGTTCGACCACCCGGAAGCGCTCCGCCACCACCATGCTGTCGTCGTCCACGGTGAAGGCCGGATCGCCGACCGCCGCCCGCACCGGCTCGCTGTGCCAGAACTCCTCGTGCGCCGTACGCCATTCGGCCACCGAGGTGTAGCCCTCGCCCTCGTCCAGGGCGTGCCGCAGCCCCACGTCCCCGAGCCGCAGCACCTCCACGGCCGTCACCTCCACCACCGCGACCGCCCGCTCCGCGGAGTCGACGAGCACCGAGCGCGCGCCCGGCTCCGGCAGCGGCTCGCGCTCCGCCTCGTACTCCGCGAGCAGGCCCGTGGTCGCGGTCTTCGCCCCGCTCAGGACGGCGGAGACCAGCTGGTCGCGCAGCGGGCCGGGGAAGCCCAGCAGATACGGCGGAAGAGCGTCGTGTGCGTTCATGTGATCACCCTACGGTGTCGCCCGGTACCCGCCTGAACCCGCACAACCGACCCAACTCACACGGACATCGCAGCAGTTGAAACCCGCCAGGGGGCGGACCGGACCTTGACTCGGAGCTGCGCCTACCGCTTTGCTGTGCGTGATCACCGGAGTGCTCACCGCAGTCTGCCCCCGGAGAACCGCCCGCGCGGCTCCCCGGAGAGCCCCCGCGCGATCCACCCGGCCCCGTCCGTACCGCCCGCCCGCCCGCGCCCCGCGCGCGCGGCGCACCCGTACCTCGTCCGCCCGCGTCCTGGAGGGAAAACCGCGGATGTCCCCGCCTCCGCCGCCCCTCGGCCGCACCCGCAAGCGGGAAGCCCAGCTCTTCGACCCGGCCCTCTGCGACACCGAACTGGTCGACGTACGTACCCAGTTCACCCAGGGCCGCTGGGCCAGGGCCCGCGCCCTGCTCGTCGGCACCGGCGACGACTGGGACCGCCGCGGCCACCGCGTCGTCGTCCTCGCCCAGACCCCGGCGGCCACCGCCTGGGCCCGCGAATGGCTGCTCGCCGAACCGGAGAGCGCCGACGCCGCCACGCTGCTCGCCTGCGCCTCGGTCTTCGCCGCCCTGCGCCACAAGGGCACCCCCGCCGCCGCCGAGCAGGCGTGCCGCCGGGCCGCCGCCCTGCTCCCCGACGACCCCACCCCCTGGCTGGGGCTGCTCCTGCTCTCCCGCGCCTTCGGCACCGAGGAGGAGTTCAGCCGCCACTTCGACCAGGTCCGGGCCCGCCACCGCGAGCACCACCACGCCCACCACCTCATGGTCGGCCGCCTCGCCGAACGCACCCTGGCCCCCGCGCAGGACCCCCTGCACGAGGTCTACGACTTCGCCGCCTGGGCCGCCGAGGAGTCCCCGGCCGACTCCCCGCTCGCCGTGCTCCCCGTCGTCGCGCACGCCGAGCGCTACCGGGTGCTCGCCGCCACCCGCGGCCACAGCCCCGAGGCGGCCGCCGCCCACTGGGCCGGGCGCCGCGCCCGCCAGGTCCTGCGCTCCGCCTTCGACTGGTGGCTGGAGTGGGAGCGCGACGACCACCCCCGCAACCGCGTCGACCTCAACTTCCTCGCCCACGCCAAGCTCTGCGAGGGCCGCCCCGCCGAGGCCGCCGCCCTCTTCCTGCGCATCGGCAGCCACGCCACCCGCGCTCCATGGTCCTATCCGGACCGCGACCCGCAGAAGGCGTTCCTCGCGGCGCGCAACATCGCGCTGGGCACCACCTGACGCACGACCTCCGCATCCCCGACGAGATCCCTCACGGGATCCCCCACGAGATCCCTCACGAGATCCCTACGAGAGAACCGCGCTCCCGAAAGGACGCCGCCATGCCGACGGGCAGATCCACCACGCTCCACGAGCCGGCCGAGATACGCACGTTCAAGGGCCAGGACCGGGCGCTGCGCGCCGACCGCCTCGGCACCGCCGGTCTGCTGCTCTCCGTCCTCGCCGCCAGCGGCCCCCTGATGGTCGTCGGGGGTGTCATGCCCACGATCTTCGGGCTGATGGGAGTGGTCGGCCAGCCCCTCCTCTTCGTCGTCCTCGGCCTCGTCCTCGCCCTGTTCAGCGTCGGCTACGCCGAGATGAGCCGCCACGTCCACAACGCCGGCGCCTTCTACGCCTACATCGCGCGCGGTCTCGGTCCCACCGCCGGAGCCGGCGCCTCCGTCGTCGCCCTCGTCGCGTACAGCGCCATGCAGGTCGGCGTCTTCGGCCTCCTCGGCTTCGAGATTTCCGGCCTCTTCGCCACCTATCTGCACATCGAGCTCGCCTGGTGGATCCCCGCCCTCGCCGCCGTCGCCGTCACCGGCGCCCTCGGCTGGCTCAAGATCGACCTCAACGCCAAGGTCCTCGGCGTGCTCCTGCTGATCGAGGTCCTGCTCGTCGTCGCCTTCGACGCCGCCGCCCTCGCCGAGCCGGGCCCGCAGGGCCTCTCCCTGCACGCCTTCAACCCCGAGGCCCTGAGCGGCCCCGGCCTCGGCACCGCCCTGTGCTTCTGCATCGCCGCCTTCGTCGGCTTCGAGCAGGCCCCGGTCTACGCCGAGGAGACCAGCAGGCCGGACATCGTCGTCTCCCGGGTGATGTTCCTCGGCGTCGGCTTCGTCGCCCTCTTCTTCGCCTTCAGCGCCTGGGCCCTCACCGTGGCCACCGGCCCCGGCCAGGTCGTCGCGACCGCCGCCGACGCCGGCCCCGGACTGCTCTTCGAGCTCACCCAGGCCCGCCTCGGGGCCACCTTCACCGACGTCCTGCACGTGCTCTTCGTGACCGGCATCTTCGCCGCCATGCTCAGCTTCCACAACGTCGTCGCCCGCTACGCCTTCGCCATGGGCCGCGAGGGCCTGCTGCCCGCCGCCTTCGGCCGTACCAACGCCGGCACCGGCGCCCCCGCCACCGGCTCCCTGCTCCAGACCGGCATCGCCACCCTGGTCGTCCTCGCCTTCGCGGTCACCGACGACCTGCCCGCCGGCGACCCCACCGCGCCCGTCCTGCACCTGTTCACCTGGATGGGCAGCGTCGGCGCCCTCGGTGTGACCCTCCTCATGGCCACCGCCTCCTTCGCCGTGATCGCCTTCTTCGTCCGCCGCGGCACCGCCGCCGCCCAGATCTGGCGCCTGGTGGCCGCCGGGGCCGCCGGTCTGGCCCTGCTCGCCATCGCCGTCTACACCGTCAAGGACTTCGCCGTCCTGGTCGGCGCCGAGAAGGGCTCCGCCCTCAGCTGGATCCTGCCCGGCATCATCGGCGCCGCGGCCGTCGGCGGCCTGCTGTACGGAGCCGTGCTGCGGCGCAGCCGCCCCGAGGTGCACGCCCGGATCGGGCTCGGCAACGAGGCGTTCCGGCTCGACCAGGCGGCAGGGGCCCCGACCGCCGACTGACCTCGTTTTCCAGCTCCAGGAACGCCCCCGACGCCCGTTTCCAAGGTCGTCGGGGGCTTCGGCGTACAGGGGGCGATTTTGGCGGCTGAGCGGGCCTCGTGGTCTCCTGGGGCGATCAAAACACCCGGATCGCACCACAGGGGACACCACCCGGCTCCCCCGCTGGCCGCTCCGGCCTGTGCCTGTCCCACCCACGAAGGCGAAGTCCTACATGAGTGACCGCACCTTGACCGAGGCCACCGCCCCGGCGCCCTCCCGACATGTCGACGCCGGTGACGAGGGGTACAGCAAGGACCTCAAGTCCCGCCACATCAACATGATCGCGATCGGCGGGGCCATCGGCACCGGCCTCTTCCTCGGCGCGGGCGGCCGCCTCGCCGGTGCGGGCCCCTCCCTCGCGATCGCCTACGCGGTCTGCGGCGTCTTCGCCTTCTTCGTCGTACGGGCCCTCGGCGAGCTCGTCCTCTACCGCCCCTCCTCCGGGGCCTTCGTCAGCTACGCGCGCGAGTTCATGGGGGAGAAGGGCGCCTACACCGCGGGCTGGCTCTACTTCCTGAACTGGTCCACCACCACCGTCGCGGACATCACGGCCGCCGCGACCTACGCCCACTTCTGGTCGCTGTTCACCGACGTCCCCCAGTGGGTCCTCGCCTTCGTCGCCCTGGCCGTGGTCCTCACCGCGAACCTGATCTCGGTGAAGTATTTCGGCGAGATGGAGTTCTGGTTCTCCCTGGTCAAGGTCGCCGCCCTGGTGATCTTCCTGCTCGTCGGCATCTGGCTCGTCGCCACCAGCCACGACATCGGCGGCAGCACCCCGGGCCTGGCCAACATCACCGACAACGGCGGCCTCTTCCCCGTGGGCGTCCTGCCGATGCTCCTGGTGATCCAGGGCGTGGTCTTCGCGTACGCCTCCGTCGAGCTGTGCGGCGTCGCCGCCGGTGAGACCGAGAACCCCGAGAAGATCATGCCGAAGGCGATCAACTCGATCATGTGGCGCGTGGGCGTCTTCTACGTCGGCTCCGTGGTCCTGCTCGCGCTGCTGCTGCCGTACACCTCGTACTCCTCCGGCCAGAGCCCCTTCGTCACCGTCTTCGACAAGCTCGGCGTCCCCGGCGCCGCGGGCATCATGAACCTGGTCGTCCTGACCGCCGCCCTCTCCAGCCTGAACTCCGGCCTCTACTCCACCGGCCGCATCCTGCGCTCCATGTCCCTCGCGGGCTCCGCGCCGAAGTTCACCGGCGTCATGAACCGCGGCAAGGTCCCCTACGGCGGCGTCCTCTTCACCGCCGCCTTCGGTGTCGCCGGCGTGGGCCTGAACGCCTGGATGCCCGGCGAGGCGTTCGAGATCGTCCTCAACCTCGCCTCCCTCGGCATCCTCGGCACCTGGGCGATGGTCATGCTCTGCTCGCTGTTCTTCTGGCGCCGCGCCCAGCAGGGCCACGTCGAGCGCCCCGCCTACCGGCTGCCCTGGGCCCCGTACACCCAGATCGTGACCCTGGTCTTCCTGCTGACCGTCCTGGTCCTGATGTGGTGCGACGGCGGCGTGGGCCGCACCACGGTCCTCCTGGTCCCCGCCATCGCGGCGGCCCTGGTGGCCGGCTGGTACCTGGTCCGCGGCCGCGTGGCAGAACTGGCCGCCTCCCGCAACTGACCACCGGTGCCATTTGGGGCCGGAAGCCCGCTTCCGGCCCCAGAGGGCTTCCGCGTATCCGCTGCACCCACAGCATGACAAAAGAGCCGGTCGGAGCGATCCGACGACCAGCTGTTCATGCCGACCGTACGGGAGGACGTGGCCTTCGGCCCGGCCGCCTCCGGA
>NZ_JBEYVX010000118.1:0-15214 GCF_040644195.1 Streptomyces sp. NPDC047014
GCTTCGGCCGCCGGCCGGGGGGAGGTGTTGAGGCCGCCCTCCGGGGCGGGGTACGTCGAGACGGTGATCGACAGCAGGGGTGTTCCCGGCGCGGGGGCCGGTGCGGCCTGGGCGGCGGTGGCCGGGACCAGGGTCAGGACGGCGGCCGCGGCGGCCGTGGCGATGGCGGTGCGGGACGTGCGAGTGCGGCGGAAACTGCGCATGGGGGGCGGCTCCTCGGTCACGAATTGACATGGACGTGACCAGAGTTGGCGAGAACTCCTCCCCTGTCTACCGGCCGGTAGGAAACTTTTTGTGGCCGACGGATGAATGATCTTGAGCCGGGCCCGCCCGCCTCAGGTGTCGCATTCCAGCACGGTCCCGCACAGCCCGCACCGCGCCCGCAGCCGCCCGCGCACCGGCACCCGCAGCCGCTGCCCGCACACCGGGCAGGCGAAGTCCACCCGCAGCCCCGCCCCCTCGGGTGCGAAGCGGTACGCCGGCTCCGCGCCCGGCGCGGCCACCGCGCGGCCCGTCCCCGCGGCGCGGCGGGCCAGGGCGTAGCGCCGCCGCGCGAGCGGTCCGGCCGCGGCCAGCGGGGGGCGGCGCAGCTCCCGGCGGGCCAGGGCGCTGCCGCGCGCGTACGCCTCGTAGGCCACGGGGCTGGTGAACCAGGGCGAGGGGTCCTCGCCGAACAGGGCGGCGCGCCGGGCCAGGACGTAGCCGAACTCCTCCGGGGTGAGGTAGCCGAACTTCTGGTGGGTGAGCGCGTCCTCGCGGTAGGCGTCGAGGAGCAGCCAGCCGGCGCCGAGGTAGGCGGCGGTGGTGTCGGTGAGGATCTCGTGGTCGGTGGTGTCCGGGAACTCCAGGCCCAGCCGGTGCAGCAGGACGTGCGCCACCTCGTGCGCGAGGGCGGCGCCGAGGTCCCGGCGGTGGGTCCGGAAGCGGTCGCTGACCTCGACGAAGTACTCCGGCCCGGCGGCCAGTTCGACGGTGGCGGCCTGCTCCATGGGGCGGAAGGCGACCGCCATCCGGGCGTCCGGCAGCCGCAGGGCGCGCACCATGGCGGCGGCCACCCGGTGCGCGCCCAGGTGGAGGTCGTCGGCCGGGCCGAAGGCGGCGTCGGCGGGGGAGACGCTCGCGGCGTAGGCGCGGACGCCGTCGGCCGTCAGGCGGCGGAAGAGGGCGGTGATCGCGGCGCGGACGACCGGGAGGTGCGGAAATCCGTGCTCGACCGGCCCGCGCGGGCCGCCGTTGTGCGCCATGGGGTCCTCCATACAGCAATCTCTGTTGTGGGAACGGGAGTTGGCCGAAAGTGGGTTCTTGATGTGCGTCACATCCCTGAGGTGTCATGGACCCGTCATTCCCCGATGACACGCACGGCCCAACCCCCCACGAAAGGCAGTGTGCCGACCATGACCACCCTTGTGCGATTCATGAAGCGCAGCCTCGCCGCCGGCGCCGTGGCCCTCGCCGCCGTCAGCCTCCAGCCCGGCACCGCCAGCGCCGGCACCGCCCCGGTCGTCGGCGGTGTCCGCGCCGCCCAGGGCGAGTTCCCCTTCATGGTGCGCCTCTCCATGGGCTGCGGTGGAGCCCTCTACACCCAGCAGATCGTCCTGACCGCCGCCCACTGCGTCGGCGCCTCCGGCAACAACACCTCCATCACCGCCACCGCCGGGGTCGTCGACCTCAACAGCTCCAGCGCCATCAAGGTCAAGTCCACCAAGGTGCTGCGCGCACCCGGCTACAACGGCACCGGCAAGGACTGGGCACTGATCAAGCTCGCCAAGCCCATCAACCTGCCGACGCTCAAGATCGCCGAGACGAAGGCGTACGACAACGGCACCTTCACCGTCGCCGGCTGGGGCGCGGCCCGCGAGGGCGGCGGCCAGCAGCGCTACCTGCTCAAGGCCACCGTCCCCTTCGTCTCCGACGCCTCCTGCAAGGCCGCGTACAGCGACCTCGTACCCGGCGAGGAGCTCTGCGCCGGCTTCGACCAGGGCGGCGTCGACACCTGCCAGGGCGACTCCGGCGGCCCCATGTTCCGCCGCGACGACGCCGGCGCCTGGCTCCAGGTCGGCATCGTGAGCTGGGGCAACGGCTGCGCCCGCCCCGGCTACCCGGGCGTGTACACGGAGGTCTCCACCTTCGCCGCCCAGATCAAGAGCGCAGCCGCCACCCTCTGACGGCCCCCGCTCACCCGTGCCCTCCCCGCCGGACACCGTCCGACGGGGAGGGCACGCTTTTCGGCCCCACGCGGGGAGTACACGCCGTCCGCCCGCCGGGCGGAGGCCCCCCGATCCAGCCCCGCCGGCGTTTGAGGCGGAAGGCCGCCGCAGGCTCGGCCCGCAGCCCTGGGCTCCCGCCGGGCGGAGGCCCCCCGGATTCAGCCCCGCCGGCGTTTGAGGCGCGGGGTGTGGGGCGGAGCCCCGCGAGGGGCGGCGGCGGAGCCCCGTCTCACGGAGCGATTGCCCCGCCGCCACCCGCCCGACCTCCACGTATTCTCGTGACCCATGAACACCAGCGACACCGACAACGGCCCCGGCACCGCCGCAGGCAACGGCAACGGCACGGACGAGAACGTCACCGCCGAACTCGCCCGCCTGCGCGACAGCATCGACAACATCGACGCCGCCGTGGTCCACATGCTCGCCGAACGCTTCAAGTGCACCCAGCAGGTCGGCCACCTCAAGGCCCGCCACCAGCTGCCCCCGGCCGACCCGGGCCGCGAGGCCAGCCAGATCGCCCGCCTGCGCCAGCTCGCCGAGAACGCCAAGCTCGACCCGGCCTTCGCCGAGAAGCTCCTCAACTTCATCATCGCCGAGGTCATCCGCCACCACGAGACGATCGCCGCGGGCGAAGAGTAAAGGCTCGGGGTCCGGCCGCCCCCTGCGGCAGCATGGGCCCCATGTCCGCACTCACGCGCACCGAAGCGCAGCTCCGAGCCCAGCTCCTCGATGTCCACCACTACGCCGTCACCCTGGACCTGACCTCCGGCGACGACACCTTCGGCGCCACCGCCGCCATCCGGTTCACGGCCCGCACCACCGGCGACACCTTCATCGAGCTCAAGCCGCACGAGCTGCTCTCCGCCACCCTCGACGGCCACCCCCTCGACGTGGCGGCACTGGAAGACAACCGCCTCCCGCTCACCGCCCTCACCCCGGGCCCCCACGAGCTGCACCTCGACACCCGCATGCGGTACTCCCGTACCGGCGAGGGCCTGCACCGCTTCACCGATCCCGCGGACGGGCACACGTACGTCTACAGCCAGATGTTCCTCGACGACGTCCAGCGCGTCTTCCCGGCCTTCGACCAGCCCGACCTCAAGGCCGTCTTCGAGTTCACCGTCACCGCCCCCGACCACTGGACCGTCCTCGCCAACGGCATCACCACCCGCACCGGCGAGACCGGCACCGGCGCCGCCATCTGGCAGTCCGCGCCCACACCCCCCATCTCCACCTACCTCGCCGCCGTCGCCGCAGGGCCCTGGCACAGCGTGACCACCGAGCACGCCGGACTGCCCTTCGGCATCCACTGCCGCCGCTCCCTCGCCCCCCACCTCGACGCCGACGCAGACGAGATCCTCTCCGTCACCACCGCCTGCTTCGACCGCTACCAGCAGAAGTTCACCGAGCCGTACCCCTTCGACTCCTACGACCAGGCATTCGTACCGGAGTTCAACGCGGGCGCCATGGAGAACCCCGGCCTCGTCACCTTCCGCGACGAATACATCTTCCGCTCCGCCGTCACCGACACCGAACGGCAGTCCCGCGCCATGACCATCTCCCACGAGATGGCCCACATGTGGTTCGGCGACCTCGTCACCCTCGCCTGGTTCGACGACATCTGGCTCAACGAGTCCTTCGCCGAATACATGGGCTACCAGACCCTCACCGAAGCCACCCGCTTCACCGACACCTGGACCGACTTCGGCGTCACCCGCAAGCCCTGGGGCTACGACGCCGACCAGCGGCCCTCCACCCACCCCGTCGCCCCCGCCCCCGAAGACGTACCCGACACCACCTCCGCCCTCCTCAACTTCGACGGCATCTCCTACGCCAAGGGCGCCTCCGCCCTCCGCCAGCTCGTCGCCTGGCTCGGCGAGAAGGACTTCCTGGCCGGCATCAACACCCACTTCGCCCGCCACAAATTCGCCAACGCCTCCCTCGACGACTTCATCGACTCCCTCGCCGCCCACACCGACCGCGACGTCCGCGCCTGGGCCGACGCCTGGCTGCGCACCACCGGCACCGACACCCTCACCCCCCGCGTGGAGGAGAGCCCCACCGGCTGGACCCTCACCGTCGACCGCGACGGCAGCCGCCCCCACCGCATCGCCGTAGGCGTCTACGACCGCGACGGACGCGACCTCGAACTGCGCGAACTCCTCGACCTCGACGTCCCCTCCACCGAGGTGGTCTCCGCCGACGGCAACCGCCCCGCCCTGCTCCTCCTCAACGACGCCGACCTCACCTACGCCAAGATCCGCCTCGACGACACCTCCCTCGACACCGTCCTGCGCGGCCTCTCCGGCATCCCCGAGGCCCTGACCCGCGCCGTCGCCTGGAACTGCCTGCGCGACATGGTCCGCGACGGCGAACTCTCCCCGCACGACTACCTGGCCACCGCCGAAGCGCACCTCCCCGAGGAGCGCGACCTCGCCATCGTCCAGGGCGTCCTGGCCTTCGCCCGCACCGAGGTCGCCGTACGCTACGTCGCCCCCGAAGCCCGCACCGCCGCCCTCGGCACCCTCACCACCATCGCCCGCGACCTGCTCCGGCGCACCGAGGACGGCTCCGCACCGGGCATGCGGCTGACCGCCGTACGCACCCTCATCGGCAGCGCCACCCAGCCCGACACCCTCGACGCCTGGCTCGCCGACGACACCGTCCCCGGCGGCCCCGCCCTCGACCCCGAACTCCGCTGGCGCATCCTCGCCCGCCTCAGCGTCCTCGGCGCGATCGGCGAGCCCGAGATCGACGCCGCCCTCGAAGCCGACCCCAGCGCCACCGGCCAGGAGGGCGCCGCCCGCTGCCGCGCCTCCCTCCCCACCCCCGAGGCCAAGGCCGCCGCCTGGGACCGCCTCTTCCGCGACGACAGCCTCTCCAACTACCTCTTCACCGCCACCGCCCAGGGCTTCTGGCAGCCCGAACAAGCCGAACTCGTACGGGACTACGTGGCCCGCTTCTACCCCGAGGCCGTAGCCCTCGCCACCCGCCGCGGCCCCGCCATCGGCGAAGCCGCGGGCCGCTACGCCTTCCCCGTCTACGCGGTGGACGAGACCAACCTCAAGGCGGGCCACGCCTGCCTGACGGACCCGGACCTGATCCCGCTCCTGCGCCGCAAACTGGTGGACCAACTGGACGACGTAGCCCGAGCCCTCCGCGCGCGCACGGCTGCGGGGAGCTAGGCGGTACCCCTGCGGGGCCCCTGCGGGGAGCCAGGCCGTATGGGGTGCCGGGGCCGGGGCCGGGCCGGGGTGTCGTCCGGGACTGCATGATTTATGGCGCCCTGCCCGAACCGGCCCGAACACGGGATACCGCGCCAACAAATCACGTTCTACGTCCCGGACAACACCCCGGCCCGTCCCCGACCCCGGCGGGGCGTCGGCCGGGTGCGGGGCGGACGGCCGGGCCGGTGACGGGGGCGGGGTGGGGTGCTGTCCTGGACGTAAAACGTGATTTGTTGGCGCCATGCGCCCCGCACAGGCCGTTCAGCCCCGGGCGCCATAAATCATGCAGTCCAGGACGGCACCCCACCCCGCCCCCGGCACCGGCCCCCACCCCACGCCCCCCCCGCACCCCCGCACCCCCGCACCCCGATCCGGACAAACCCCGGCGGTTACCCCATTCGGGTCTGATCGTTGTACTGGCCGGGTGCGGCCACGCACCCCCGGCCAGCCCCCGGAGGTCCCGTTGACAGCGCCCGCCCCGCCACCCCCGCTCGCCGGCGGCCGGCACGGCCCCGAAGCCCTGCGCCCCCTCCTCCACACCGTCCTCGACGCCCTCCGCACCGGCGCCCACGACCGCCCGGGCCCCCTCCCCGCCGGCGGCCCCGACGCCGTCACCGCCCGCGTCCACGCCGCCCTCGGCGACACCGCCCTGCCCGAGCACGGCACCGGCGCGCACGAAGCCCTCCGTACCCTCGTACACACCCTCACCGCCGGCGCCGCCGACCCCGCGGACCCCCTCTGCGCCGCCCACCTGCACTGCCCACCGCTCGCCGTCGCCGCAGCCGCCGACCTCGCCGCCGCCGCGCTGAACCCCTCCCTCGACTCCTGGGACCAGGCCCCCGCCGCCTCCGCGATCGAAGCCCTCCTCACCCGCACCCTCGCCGCCGAGTTCTACGCCACCCCCCACCCCGACGCCCTCATCACCACCGGCGGCACGGAAGCCAACCAACTGGCGGTCCTCCTCTCCCGCGAACGCCACGCCCCCGGCGGCACCGGCACCCACAACGCCCCCGGCGCCAACGGGACCCACAACCGCGGCCCCCACAGGGGCAACGGAACTCCCAACGGCAACGGGACCCACAACGGCACCGGCACCCACAAAGGCACCGGCGGCAAGGCCACCCCAGGCGCCCCCCTCACCGTCCTGCACGGCGCCAACGCCCACCACTCCATCCCCCGAGCCACCTGGCTCCTCGGCCTCCCCCCAGCCACCGAAATCCCCACCCCCGCCGGCGTCCTCGACCCCGCCCGCCTCGCGGAAGCCCTCGCCGCCACCCCCGGCCCCACCCTCGTCACCGCCACCGCCGGCACCACCGACGCCGGCCTCATCGACCCGCTCCCCGCCATCGCGGACCTCTGCGAGCACCACGGCGCCGACCTCCACATCGACGCCGCCTACGGCGGCCTCCTCACCCTCAGCCCCCACCACCGGCACAAGCTCGCCGGCCTGGCCCGCGCCCACAGCATCACCATCGACCTGCACAAACTCGGCTGGCAGCCCGTCGCCGCCGGACTCCTCGCCGTCCCCGACAGCCGCCTGCTCACCCCCCTCGCCCACCAGGCCGACTACCTCAACGCCACCGACGACACCGCCGCCGGCCTGCCCGACCTCCTCGGCCGCTCCCTGCGCACCACCCGCCGCCCCGACGCCCTCAAGATCGCCACCACCCTGCGCGCCCTCGGCCGCGACGGCCTCGCCGCCCTCATCGACCGCACCTGCGAACTCGCCCAGCAGCTCGCCCACCGCCTCGACGCCCACCCCGGCTTCGAACTCCACGCACCCCCCACCCTCACCACCGTCCTCTTCCGGCCCACCCACGCCGACGACGACACCCTCGCCACCCTGCGCCGCACCCTCCTCCACCAAGGCCGCGCCGTCCTCGGCCGCACCCACGCCGACGGCCGCCTCTGGCTCAAAGCCACCCTGCTCAACCCGCACACCACGGCGGGAGACCTGGACACCCTCATCGCCCTCCTGGAAGGCAGCACCCACCGATGACCGCCCAGCTCGATGCACCCCACGACCTCGTCGGAATCGGCATCGGCCCCTTCAACCTGTCCCTCGCCGCCCTCGCCCACGGCCTCCCCCAGCAAGGAGCCGGCGAACTCGCCACCGCCTTCTACGAGCGCCGCCGCGACTTCCGCTGGCACCCCGGCCTCCTCATCGAAGGCGCCACCCTCCAGGTCCCCTTCCTCGCCGACCTCGTCACCCTCGCGGACCCCGCCAGCCCCTGGAGCTTCCTCAGCTACCTCAAGCAACAGGAACGTCTCTTCCCGTTCTACTTCGCCCAGCAGTTCCACATCCACCGCGCCGAATACGACAACTACTGCCGCTGGGCAGCCGGCCGCATCCCCGGACTCCACTTCGGCCACCAGGTCGACGCCGTCCGCTGGAACCCCGAACGCGACCTCTTCGAAGTCGACTTCACCCAGCTCGACGCCACCGGCGAAGCCGAAGCCCTCGGCCGCACCCACGCCCGCCACCTCGCCCTCGGCATCGGCACCGCCCCCCACGTCCCCGAACCGCTGCGCCCCCTCGCCGAAACCCCCACCGTCCCCGTCATCCACTCCGCCGACTACCTCGACCACCGCCTGCGCATCCTCGGCGCCGACCACATCACCGTCATCGGCTCGGGCCAGTCCGGCGCCGAGGTCTTCCTCGACCTCCTACGCGCCCGCCCCGCCGGCCGCGAACGCCTCACCTGGCTCTCCCGCAGCCCCGCCTTCGCCCCCATGGAGTACTCCAAGCTCGGCCTCGAACACTTCACCCCCGACTACACCCGCTACTTCCACTCCCTCCCCGAACCGGCCCGCGACCGGCTCCTCCCCGCCCAATGGCAGCTCCACAAGGGCATCGACGCCGCCACCATCGCCGCCATCCACGAAGAGCTGTACCGCCGCAGCCTCGACGGCGCATGGCCCGACGCCGTCCTCACCCCCGGCGTCACCGTCCGCACCGCCGGCCGCATCGGCACCACCCAGGTCGAACTCCACCTCGAACACCTGGAGCAGGGCACCCGCACCCGCCTCACCACCGACGCCGTCGTCCTCGCCACCGGCTACCGCGAACGCCCCCTCGGCAGCCTCCTCGCCGGCCTCGACCCGTACCTCCGCAAGGACTCCTCCGGCCGCCCCCGCATCGACGACCGCCACCGCATGGTCCTCGACCCCTCCGTCACCGGCAGCGTCTTCATCCAGAACGGCGAACGCCACACCCACGGCGTCGGAGCCCCCGACCTCGGCCTCGCCGCCTGGCGCAGCGCCACCATCCTCAACACCCTCACCGGCAAAAACCCCTACCCCCAGCCCCCACGCACCGCCTTCACCACCTTCGGCCTCGAACAACGCACCCACCCCCACCCCCACCCCACCAGCCGCCTCCGCCCCCTCGTCGACCACCCCTGACCCCACCGCCGACCCGCCCTGAGCTGCGGATATCGTCGCCGTCATGCAGCGAACCAGCGTCGGCGGAGTCACCGTCCTGTGGCAGGCCGGGCCCGGCCCCGGGCCCCTCTCCGCCGTGCTCACCTTCGGCACCGGCATCCGCGACGAAACCGCCCCCGCCCTCGGCGTCACCCGCGTCATCGCCGCCCTCGACGCCGCCGTCCCCACCCACCTCGTCCGCACCGGCCCCTGACACCGGAAAAAAGGGCCGGCGCCCGCCGCCGCGGACACCGGCCCCGCACAAGAGGGGACTACGGCCTAGAAGACCGGCACCCCGGCACGCGTCAGACGCCAGTCCACCGACGCGAACCCCGCCGGATCCACCGTGCCCTTCGCCTTCACCCACTGGATGATCGTGTTACGGATCTCATCCGAATCCGCCCACAACTGCCGCGCCTGCGGAACATGCGGGAAGTTCCCACCACCCGACGCCCGGTAATTGTTCACCGCCAGCACGAACCGCGCCGCCGGATCCACCGGCGCCCCCTGGAACGACAACCCCGAGATCCGCGAACCCACCGGCTGCGCGATATCGATGTCGTACGAGAACCCGTACACCGCGTCGTAGTTGTAGTCCGGAATCGCCTCCGCATTCGTCAGCTTCGCCGGATCCACCACATCCCCCGGCGCCGTCCGCACAAAATACCGAGCCGAATACTCCAGATAGTCCTTCAACTGCGCACCCGTCAACAGCCGCGCCTCCAGCGTGTTCTCGAACGGATACAGCCCCGCCGCATCCCGGATCGTCACCTTCCCCGCCGGAATCGCCGCCGTCCGCGAAAAACACGACGCCTGCGACACCACCGGCAGCGCCGCCCACTCCGAACCCGCCAGAGCCGCCCTCACCGTCTCCGCCTGCACATGATTGATCAGATCGATGATCGGCACATCCTTCACCGGACCCTCCGCCGACGACATCGCCTGCGTCGACGTACCGATCACCTGATTCACATACGCCACCACCTTGCGATGCTCGTCCGCCAGCAACCGCGTGATCTTCCGGTCCTCCGCCACCGCATTCGAGTTCAACACCTTCGCCGCGACCTTCGCCACCGACCAGCGGCCCTTCTCCCACACCAGCTCGAAGTCGAACAACGTCAGCCGCTGCCCCCACTTGAGCGGCTCCGACAGCACCACCTCCTTACCGGTCGCCCCGTTCCGCACCCGGTACTCCGGAATCTCCGTATGCGCATGCCCCACCAGAATCGCGTCGATCCCCGGCACCTGCTCCGCCACCAACGCCGCCGCGTTCTCCACATACGGCAACTGATCCCCGTACGAAGACGTACCACTCGACCCCGAATGCGCCGACACGATCACCACATCCGCGCCCATCGAACGCAACCGCGGCACATACTTCGCCGCCTGCTCCTCAAGACCCGGGAACGTCATCTTCCCCTGCACATTCGCCTTGTCCCACAACGCGATCCCCGGATTCGTCAACCCCAGCACCGCCACCTTCACCTCCCGCCCGTGCGGCGTCCGCAACCGATGCATGCTGTACGGAGGGAACGCCGGCCGCAGCGTCCTCGCATCCAGCGCATTCGCCCCCAGCAGCGGGAAATCACACTGCTCCTCGAACTTCCGCAACACCGGAATCCCGTAATTGAACTCGTGATTCCCCAGCGCCGCCGCGTCATAGCCGATCGCGTTCATCGCCTGCGCCATCGGATGCACCGGACCACGCCGCGCCGTGATCGGATCCACCTTCGCGTAGTAGTACGACAACTGCGTGCCCTGGATCGTGTCACCCGCGTCGATCAGCAGCGTGTTACAACGCCCCTTCTCCGCCCGCACCTGCTCCACCAGCGTCGAAATCTTCGCCAGACCCACATCGTTGTGCGCCTTGTCGTCGAACTCCTTGTCCGTGAAGTAGTCCCAGTTGAAGACATTCCCGTGCAGATCCGTCGTGCCCATCACCGTGAACGCGTACGTCCGCGACCCCGGCCGGCCCGCCGAAGCAGAAGCCGACACCGCCGCCCCCGCATCCGGCTGCGCCGCGGCCGCCGCCGGGGCCCCCGCTGCCCCCGCCAGCGCCACACCCGCACCCGTCGCAGCCGTCGTCCCTATGAAAGTCCTGCGGTCGAACGCCATGCCATCTCCCTCGTCACTGAACAACGCGCGTAGATTCTGACCCACGGGTAACAACTCGCAACACCCCCGCCAGGTTTCGATCCGATGACCCCACCCATGCGCACGACAGTGCGACAGTGAAACCATGACCCAGGACGCAACGCACCACCCCTACGGAACCCCCGACGTCCCCCGCGTCGCCGTCCGCGGCGAAGCCCGCCTCGAAGTCGACCCCGAAATCGCCCGCATCGGCATCACCGTCGACGCCCGCGGCACCGACCGCCGCACCGCCCTCGACGACCTCACCCGACGCAACAACGCCGCCCTCGACCTCATCAAGAGCTACGGCGACGCCGTCGAAAAACTCGAAACCGGCACCTTCTCCATCACCCCCGAACTCACCCGCCACGGCCGCACCGAACGCATCCGCGCCTACACCGGCCGCGTCCACCTCACCGCCGAACTCAGCGACTTCACCGCCCTCGGCGAACTCACCACCCGCCTCGCCGACCTCGAACTCACCCACGTCGACGGCCCCTGGTGGACCCTGCGCCCCACCTCACCCGCCCACGGCGAAGCCCGCCGCCAAGCCGTCCTCGAAGCCGTCCAGCGCGCCCGCGAATACGCCGACGCCCTCGGCGCCCAACTCGCCGCCCTCGTCGAACTCGCCGACCTCGACGCCGAGAACGCCAGCCCCTACGGAGCCCCCGCCGGCGGCGGCATGCGCACCATGGCCTTCAGCGCCACCGAGGACACCGGCCCCGCACCCCTCGACCTCGAACCCCAGCGCCAGACCGTCCACGCACAGGTCAACGCACGCTTCACCATGACCCCTCCGCGCCTCTGACCCACGCCTCGGATCCGCGCCCTGAAAAACCGCCGAAAACCGCTTCCGGGGGTGCTCATCGGAGCACCCCCATGCACATTCAACAGTTGTCAACAACCTTTTGCTCAAAGGTTGTTGAGTGGACACCCGGAAGCGATTACCTACCCATTGGTAGGGGAATAGGCTCGCCCCATGCGCCGAGCGAAAATCGTCTGTACCCTGGGCCCCGCCACCGACTCGTACGACCAGATCAAAGCCCTGGTCGAAGCCGGAATGGACATCGCCCGCCTCAACCTCAGCCACGGCACCTACGCCGAACACGAGGAACGCCACCAGCGAGTCCGCAAGGCAGCCGACGAAACCGGCCGCAGCGTCGGCATCCTCGCCGACCTTCAAGGCCCGAAGATCCGCCTCGGCCGCTTCCACGAAGGCCCCGTACTCCTTGAACGCGGCGACACCTTCACCATCACCGTCGACGACCACCCCGGCGACCGCCACACCTGCGGCACCACCTACAAAGGACTCGCCGCCGACGTCACCCCCGGCGAACGCATCCTCGTCGACGACGGCCGCGTCACCCTCGAAGTCGCCGACATCGACGGCCCCCGCGTCCACACCCGCGTCATCGAAGGCGGCATGGTCTCCGACCACAAAGGACTCAACCTCCCCGGCGTAGCCGTCTCCGTCCCCGCCCTCTCCGACAAGGACATCGAAGACCTCCGCTGGGCCCTCCGCACCGGCGCCGACGTCATCGCCCTCTCCTTCGTCCGCAGCGGCCGCGACATCGACGACGTCCACCGCATCATGGACGAAGAGGGCCGACGCCTCCCCGTCATCGCAAAAATCGAAAAACCCCAAGCCGTCGACAACATCGACGACATCGTCGCCGCCTTCGACGGCATCATGGTCGCCCGCGGCGACCTCGGCGTCGAAATGCCCCTCGAACACGTCCCCATCGTCCAGAAGCGCGCCATCAAACTCGCCAAGCGCAACGCCAAACCCGTCATCGTCGCCACCCAGATGCTCGACTCGATGATCGACAACTCCCGGCCCACACGCGCCGAAGCCTCCGACGTCGCCAACGCCGTCATCGACGGCACCGACGCCGTCATGCTCTCCGGCGAAACCAGCGTCGGCACCTACCCCGTCGAAACCGTCCGCACCATGTCCCGCATCGTCGAAGCCGCCGAAGAAGACATCCTCGCCAAGGGCCTCCCACCCCTCACCGACCGCAACAAACCCCGCACCCAAGGCGGAGCCGTCGCCCGCGCCGCCGCCGAAATGGGCGACTTCCTCGACGCGAAATTCCTCGTCGCCTTCACCCAGAGCGGCGACACCGTCCGCCGCCTCTCCCGCTACCGCTCCCCGATCCCCCTCCTCGCCTTCACCCCCGACGAAGCCACCCGCTCCCAGCTCAACCTCACCTGGGGCGTCGAAACCTTCCTCGGCCCCCACGTCGACTCCACCGACGCGATGGTCGCCCAGGTCGAGGAACAACTGCTGCGCATCGGCCGCTGCGTCCCGGGCGACGTGGTCGTCATCACGGCCGGCTCACCCCCCGGAGTCAGCGGCTCCACGAACCTGGTCCGCATCCACCACATCGGCGCCCCGGTCCGCTGACCCCGCCCCACCGCGTCGGGCCCCTGCCCGACGCGGGCTAGTACTTCGGCCCTACGTGGGCGTCCATCAACGCGACGGACTCCTTGCGGGCGATGGATATGTTGAACGGGTCGCTGCCGCGGGCGAGAACGGTCCAGCGGACGCCCAGCCGGGTGAGGGTGTCGGTGCAGAGCCTGCGGATGTCGTCGGACTTGTTGGTGAAGAAGTACCGCGGGTACTCGTAGCGCTTGCCGTTGCGCACGGTCCAGTTGGTGACCCGACACCCGTCGGAGTGGATCAGCCCCCGCACGAACGCCCAGGGGTGCGCGTCAACGATCTCCCGCTGCCACTCTTCGAGGACGATCCGCCGCTCATGCTTCTTCCCGGGCCCGTGCTGCGGGAACAGGCATGTCAGGTGCATCGAGTACACCTTCACGTTGTGGCAGCCGACCTTGCGAACGCGGCACACTCGATTGGACGGGAACACCAGGCCCATCGCCTGTTCGGCCAGGGCCATGAGACCGGGCCACTTGTCGTCGCAAGTGATCATGAGATTGGGCACCCGGTGGCCCGAATACTGGCTTATGTGGCCGTCGCCGAGATAGAGGCCCAGCAGGTACGCGTAGGCGGGCTCGTCCAAGGGCGTGTCATCGCACCGAGGGCAACGCGGATCATGCGATCCCGGGCACTCGCCGCGCTGGGCCCGGTCCTTGTGCTTCCAGTAGCTCACGGTTCCGAGTGGGACATTCAGGTGGCGGGCCACCTCGGCATTCCTGGTTCCCCCGCGCAGCATGGACAGGGCCTTCTGGCGTACTTCGAGGCTGTGGAGTTCCATGCGACGACTGTGCGTCATCGCCGGTGGCCGCGGGTAGCAAAAAGCGGACGTTCACGAGAATGTGAACGTCCGCTTTTCGGACACGTACCGGGTGCGGGATTCGAACCCGCACGTCCTTACGGACAGATGTGTTTGAGACATCAGCGTCTGCCATTCCGCCAACCCGGCTAGGGTGCTGGTCGGAGTGTACCGGGTGACCGTCGCGCACTGCAGCTAGGTAGGCTCATCCAAGCCGAAGCGCCCCGCAAAGAGGAGCCCCCCGTGACCGCCGAGCACGAGTCGACGCCCATGGCCGACGCCGACCAGTCGCACGTTCCGCCGCTGACGACCCGGGTCGTCATCGCCGAGGACGAGGCGCTCATCCGTCTCGATCTGAAAGAGATGCTGGAAGAGGAGGGCTACACCGTGGTCGGTGAGGCCGGCGACGGGCAGACGGCCGTCGAGCTGGCCCGTGAGCACCGCCCCGACCTGGTCATCCTCGATGTGAAGATGCCCGTCCTGGACGGGATCTCCGCCGCCGAGAAGATCGCCCAGGAGTCCATCGCCCCGGTCCTCATGCTGACCGCGTTCTCGCAGCGCGACCTCGTGGAGCGGGCGCGGGACGCGGGGGCCATGGCGTACCTCGTGAAGCCGTTCAGCAAGAGTGACGTGGTGCCGGCCATCGAGATGGCGGTGTCCCGGTTCGCGGAGCTGCGCGCGCTGGAGAAGGAGGTCGCGGACCTCTCGCAGCGGCTGGAGACGCGGAAGCTGGTGGACCGGGCCAAGAGCATCCTGCAGACGCAGTACGGGCTGACGGAGCCGGCCGCGTTCCGCTGGATCCAGAAGTCCTCGATGGACCGCCGGATGTCGATGCAGCAGGTGGCCGAGGTGGTCATCGAGGATGCCGAGGCGAAGAAGAAGGACAGCGGGAAGCAGTAGCAGTCCCGGGACATGCGTGAGGCCCGCCTCCCCCCGAGTGGCCTCGAAGTGCAGGTGCGGGCCGCTGGAGTTGCCCGTGGAGCCC
>NZ_JBEYVX010000119.1:0-15174 GCF_040644195.1 Streptomyces sp. NPDC047014
CGAGCCCGAGGCGGCCCACGCCTGCTCCCCTCGCGGGGCCGAGGCGTGCGCGCCCGAGGACTGCGCACCCCACGCGGGCTCCCCGGCCGAGGCAGGGCCCGGGGCCTGCGGGGACCACGCCTGCTCGCCACCCGAGGCCGAGGCGTGCGCACCCGAGGACTGCGCACCCCACGCGGGCTCCCCGCCCGGGGCAGGGGTCGGGGCCGGAGGCTGCGCGCCCCAAGCCGGCTCCCCGGCCGAGGCCGCGCCCGGGGTCTGCGGGGACCACGACTGCTCGCCGCCCGGCGCCGGGGCAGGGGGCTGCGCCCCCCATGCGGGCTCACCGCCGGGGGCCGCACCCGGGGCCAGCGCCGGGCCCGGGGCCTGCGTGCCCCATGCGGGCTCGTCGCCCGGCGTCGGGGACGGGGGACGGCCCGGGTAGCCGTAGGACGGGTAGGGGGCCTCGCGGGGCCAGGCGTCCGGGGGCGGCGGCAGAGTCGGCTGGTGGGTGGTGTCCCAGGTGTCCGACTGCCAGGTCTGGGTTCCGTACGGGTCCGGCGCAGGCTCCGGCTCCGGCGAAGGCTGCGGCTGCGGCTGCGGCTGTTGTTCCTCAGGCGTGCTCATCGGCTCCCGCTCACCCGCCCGCGAACGGCGGAAGCACCTCCACGGTGCCCCCTTCCGCCAGCAGGACGGAATCGTGCGGGCGCTTGCCCACAGGTTCGTCATTCACCAGGAAGGAGCAGCGCAGCAGGACCCGGGCCAGTTCCCCGGGGTGGCGTTCCCGCACGCCGTCGAGCGCCTCGGCCAGTGTCCGCGCCGCGTACGGCTCCTCCGCCGTCCCGGCCGCGGCCTTCGCCGCCGCCCAGAAGCGGATGGTTCCGGTTGCCACTGCTGCTGCTCCCCTCGTCGTCGGCTCTCTACCGTCGGCCTCCATGATGGCCCCTCCCGCGCCCGGCCCCACCGTGCCCCGACGCGCCGCCCGTGCGCCCCGGCCGCCCTCCCCCACCCCCCGGCGGGCCGCCGATCCGGTGAAACCGGTGCATACAACGGCCGTGCGCGTGGCATGAGCCACAGAACAGGAACCGGAAGAGCCTCGGCCGCGCTCCGGCCGGTGGGCTATTCTGCTGGCGAGAGGATCCGGGCAATGTTGCCCCCGGGTCCTTTTGTGCTTTCAGAACGTTGAACGACCCGAGAACACCGGCATCCGGTGGACCCCAGGGCGCGGGGTCTGCGGGACGCCGGACCACCGTACGAAGCAGTACCACGCACGTCCTCGACGGGACCGAGGAGGAACCGACGTGATGGACCAGCGATCCGTGCACCACCGTCCGACCCGGGCAGGGGGTCGGTCATGAGCCAGCTGCTGCTGCTCACCAACGCCCTCCAGCCCTCCACCGAGGTGCTGCCCGCCCTCGGCCTGCTCCTGCACAGCGTGCGGGTGGCCCCGGCCGAGGGACCGGCCCTGGTGGACACCCCCGGGGCCGACGTCATCCTGGTGGACGGCCGCCGCGACCTGCCGCAGGTGCGCTCCCTGTGCCAGCTGCTGCGCTCCACCGGCCCCGGCTGCCCGCTGATCCTCGTCGTCACCGAGGGCGGCCTCGCGGCCGTCACCGCCGACTGGGGCATCGACGACGTGCTGCTGGACACCGCCGGCCCCGCCGAGGTCGAGGCCCGTCTGCGGCTGGCGACGGGCCGCCGCCAGCTCGGTACGGACGACTCCCCGATGGAGATCCGCAACGGCGACCTGTCCGTGGACGAGGCCACCTACTCCGCGAAGCTCAAGGGCCGGGTGCTCGATCTCACCTTCAAGGAGTTCGAGCTGCTCAAGTACCTCGCGCAGCACCCGGGCCGGGTCTTCACCCGCGCCCAGCTGCTCCAGGAGGTCTGGGGCTACGACTACTTCGGCGGCACCCGCACGGTCGACGTGCACGTACGGCGGCTGCGCGCCAAGCTCGGCCCCGAGCACGAGTCGCTGATCGGCACCGTCCGCAACGTCGGCTACCGCTTCGTCACCCCGGAGAAGGTGGAGCGGGCGGCGGCGGAGGCCGCGGCGCAGGCGGCCGCCCAGGTCGCCGCGGAGGCGGCCGCGCGGCCCGCGGCGGCGTCCACCCGGACGGCCTAAGGGCCTCTGTTCGCCCCGTATGCGGGACGACCTGCCCAGATGGAGGTCACCCCGCGTAGACTGCCGCGCGTGGCCAAGGTGACGCGGGATGACGTAGCGCGACTTGCGGGTACTTCTACCGCCGTCGTGAGCTACGTCATCAACAACGGACCCCGGCCGGTCGCCCCGGCCACGCGCGAGCGTGTCCTCGCCGCGATCAAGGACCTGGGCTACCGCCCGGACCGGGTCGCGCAGGCGATGGCCTCGCGGCGCACCGACCTCATAGGCATGATCGTCCCGGACGCCCGGCAGCCGTTCTTCGCGGAGATGGCGCACGCGGTCGAGCAGGCCGCCGCCGAGCGCGGGAAGATGGTCCTCGTCGGCAACTCCGACTACCGCACCGAGCGCGAGGTCCACTACCTGCGGGCCTTCCTCGGCATGCGGGTGTCGGGCCTGATCCTGGTCAGCCAGGGCATGAGCGAGCAGGCGGCCAGCGAGATCGAGGCGTGGGACGCCCGGGTGGTGCTGCTGCACGAGCGCCCGGAGGCGATCGACGACGTGGCGGTGGTCACCGACGACATCGGCGGCGCGCAGCTCGCCACCCGGCACCTGCTGGAGCACGGGCACGCGTACGTGGCCTGCATCGGCGGCATCGAGAACACCCCGTCCGTCGGCGACCCGGTCGCCGACCACGTCGAGGGCTGGCGCCGGGCCATGCTGGAGGCCGGCCGCTCCATCGAGGGCCGGCTGATCGAGGCCCCGTACAACCGCTACGACGCCTACACGGTGGCCCTGGAGGTCCTGGCGCGGCCGGACCGGCCGACGGCCGTCTTCTGCGCCACCGACGACCAGGCCATCGGGGTGCTGCGCGCCGCGCGCGAGCTGCGCATCGACGTGCCCGGGGAGCTGGCCGTGGCCGGCTTCGACGACGTGAAGGAGGCGGCCCTGACGGATCCGCCGCTGACCACGATCGCCTCGGACCGCCCGGCGATGGCCCGGGCGGCGGTGGATCTGGTGCTGGACGACGGCCTGCGGGTGGCCGGCTCCCGGCGCGAGCGCCTCAAGCAGTTCCCTTCGGCGCTGGTGGTCCGCCGCTCCTGCGGCTGCCGCTGACCGCGTCCGCGCGGGGGCGGGGCGGGGCGGACGCCGGGGCCTTATACCGGGCATACGCGGTTCTGTCGGGCTTCTCAGCCCGGACTCAGGAAGCTCTCATGATCGGGGGCCAGAGTCGTCACCATGACCGAGAGCTTCCGCCGCGAAGGCGGGTATCCGCAGGAGAACCACCCGGCGGGGCAGCAGCCCTTCGGGGAGCACTGGCAGCAGGGGCACGACCGGCTCGCGCGGGACACCGCCGCCGGGGCCTATCCGCCGCCGCCCGCCTACGAGCCCGCCGCCCCCGGCTGGTACGAGGCCCACCAGCCGCAGCTCTTCCCGGCGGAGCCGGTCCCCGCCGGGCCCGCCCCCGCCCGGCGCGCCAAGCGGCCCGTCGCGCTGCTGACGGCCGTCGCGCTCGCCGCGGCCCTGGTCGGCGGCGGCACGGCGGTGGCGGTCGAGCGGCTGATGCTCCGGCCGGCCGGCGGCGTGGGCGGGGTGAACGGGACGAACGTCTCCCAGTCGAGCACGGGCACCGTCTCCGGCATCGCGGAGCAGGTCAGCCCCTCGGTCGTGCGCATCGACGTCCGGACCGGCTCGGGCCAGGGCACCGGCTCGGGCGTGGTGATCACCGCCGACGGCGAGATCGTCACCAACAACCACGTGGTGAACGGCGCCTCGCAGGTGCAGGTGACCATGAGCGACGGCAAGAAGTACTCCGCCCGGATCGTCGGCACCGACCCCGACAAGGACCTGGCGCTGATCAAGCTCCAGGGCGCCAGTGGTCTCAAGCCCGCCCGGCTCGGTGACTCCGGCGCCGTCAAGGTCGGTGACCAGGTGGTGGCCATCGGCTCGCCCGACGGCCTCACCGGGACCGTGACCAGCGGCATCGTCTCCGCCCTGAACCGCGAGGTGAACGTACCCAAGTCGCAGGGCCGGTCCCCGCAGGGCAACCGCGGCGACGACGGCTGGCCCTTCTCCTTCGACGGCCGCCAGTTCAACGGGGAGACCGGCTCGGACACCACCTCCTACAAGGCCATCCAGACCGACGCCTCCCTCAACCCCGGCAACTCCGGCGGCGCCCTCGTCAATATGAACGGCGAGATCGTGGGCATGCCCTCCGCCATCTACTCCCCCGCCACCGGCAACTCGGCCGCGGGCAGTGTCGGCCTCGGCTTCGCCATCCCGGTCAACACCGTCAAGGCCGATCTGCCCGCACTGCGCCAGGGCGGCCCCGGCGGCAACGGCACCTCCGGCTCCACCCGTTCCTCCGGCGGCGGGACCACGGACGGCTTCGGCACCTCCTACTGATCCCGCCGCCGCGCTGATGACGCCGCCGCGCGTGCGAGGCTGGAGGCGCCGTCCTCCGCCGGCCCCCGCGGCCGGCCACCACCTCCGGGAGACCCATCCATGAACACGGCCGAAGGCGAAGCGCGGATCCTCGTCGTCGACGACGAACCGGCCGTACGCGAGGCCCTGCGCCGCAGCCTCGCCTTCGAGGGCTACGCCGTGGACACCGCCGTCGACGGGCTCGACGCCCTCGACAAGGCGGCCTCCGGCGAGCCCGGCCTGATCGTGCTGGACATCCAGATGCCCCGGATGGACGGGCTGACGGCCGCCCGCCGGCTGCGCGCCGCCGGCAGTGTCACCCCGATCCTGATGCTCACCGCCCGCGACACCGTCGGGGACCGCGTCACCGGCCTCGACGCCGGCGCCGACGACTACCTGGTCAAGCCCTTCGAGCTCGACGAGCTGTTCGCCCGCGTCCGCGCCCTGCTGCGGCGCAGCTCCTACGCCGCCCCCCGGCCCGGCGGCGAGGCCCCCGAGGACGTCCTGACCTTCGGGGACCTGCGCATGGACCTCGCGACCCGCGAGGTCGTACGGGGCGGGCGGCCGGTGGAGCTGACCCGGACCGAGTTCACCCTGCTGGAGATGTTCCTCGCGCACCCCCGGCAGGTCCTGACCCGCGAGCAGATCCTGAAGACCGTGTGGGGCTTCGACTTCGAGCCCAGCTCCAACTCCCTGGACGTGTACGTGATGTACCTGCGCCGCAAGACCGAGGCGGGCGGCGAGCCCCGCCTGGTCCACACCGTGCGCGGGGTGGGCTACGTCCTGCGGGCCGGGGACGGCGGGCCCGAGTGAGTCCGGCCGCCCGCTTCCGCACCCTGCCGATGCGCTCCCGGCTGGCGCTGCTGGTCACGGTCGCGGTGGCGCTGGCGGTGGCCGCGGTGGCCGCCGTGTCCTGGGTGATGGTCCGCGCCCAGCTGCGCGACCAGCTCGACAGCTCGCTGCGCGCCACCAACGCCGAGGCGCAGGCCAACCAGGTGTACCGCTCGCTGGGCTGCGTGGCGGTGACCGGCGCGCTGCCGGAGCGGCCCGCGAACAACCTCAGCGCGCAGGTGCAGATCGTCCGCCCGGACGGCAGCCACTGCTGGGTGGACGGCCGCAGCACCCTGCGGATCAGCGCCACCGACCTGGAAGTGGCCCAGCGGCGGCGCGGCGCCACCCTCTACGACACGACCACCTCCGACGGGGTCGCCGTACGCGTCTTCACCGAGCCCGCGCTGCTCGACGGCCGGGCGGCGGCCCTGTCCGTGGCCAAGCCTCTCGCCGATGTCGACAAGCCGCTGTCCACCCTGGCCTGGGTGCTGATGCTGGTCTGCGGCATCGGGGTCGTCGGCGCCGGGATGGCGGGGCTGTGGGTGGCCCGTACGGGGCTGCGGCCGGTGGACGAACTGACCGACGCCGTGGAGCACATCGCCCGGACCGAGGACCTGACCGTACGGATCCCCGACGAGGGGGACGACGAGATCGCCCGGCTGTCGCGGTCCTTCAACTCGATGACCGCCTCGCTCGCCTCCTCCCAGGAGCGGCAGGCGCAGCTGATCGCGGACGCCGGGCACGAGCTGCGCACCCCGCTGACCTCGCTGCGTACCAACATCGAGCTGCTGGCCCGCAGCGAGGAGACCGGCCGGGCCATCCCGCCCGACGACCGCCGGGAGCTGCTGGCCTCGGTGAAGGCGCAGATGACGGAGCTGGCCGCGCTGATCGGGGACCTCCAGGAGCTGTCCCGGCCGGACGCGGCGGCCTCCGGGCGGCTGGGGGTGGTCGCCCTGCACGAGATCGCCGAGGCGGCGCTGTCGCGGGCCCGGCTGCGCGGTCCGGAGCTGTCCTTCACCTCGGAGCTGGCGCCCTGGTACGTACGCGGCGAGGCGGCGGCGCTGGAGCGCGCGGTGGTCAACGTCCTGGACAACGCGGTGAAGTTCAGCCCGCCGGGCGGCGTGGTCGCGGTGACGCTGCGGGCGGGCGAGCTGACCGTGCGGGACCACGGTCCGGGCATCCCGGCGGAGGATCTGCCGCATGTCTTCGAGCGGTTCTGGCGCTCCCCCTCGGCCCGCGCCCTGCCCGGCAGCGGCCTGGGCCTGTCGATCGTGGCCCGTACGGCGGCCCGCGCGGGCGGCAGCGCCGCGCTGCGGGCGGCGGCCGACGGGGGCCCGGGCACGGAGGCGGTGCTCCGGATCCCGGGGGCGCCCGCGCCGCCGCCCTCGGATCCGTCAGTTGTGGCGGATCAGTGAGGTGACCAGGCCGGAGCGGGTGTTGGGGAAGTCCATCGGGACGATCCCGAGCCCGGTGCGGCCGGCCAGCTCCCCGCCGTCGACGAAGGAGTGGATCTGCGGGTTGAGGCGGTCGGAGTTCCAGCGCGGCGGCATGTAGGCGGCGGTGCTGACGTAGTTCACGAAGAGCTTGCCGGGCTGCTGGACGGCCTTGCGGAAGTGGTTCTCGATGCGGCCGCGCTTGGCGAAGGGCTCGGTGTTGTAGTCGTCCTGGATGTCGAAGACGTTGCCGTCGCCGTAGCGCAGGCCCGGCAGCCCGCCGTTGTCGGCGAGCAGGACCACCTTGCCGCGGGCCTGCCCGAGGGTGGGCAGGGCGCCGTCGATGCGGAAGAGGGAGCGCCAGCCGCGGTTGCCGAGGTAGTCGTCGAAGACGGCACGGAAGGTGGCGTCGCTCTCCCCGGAGTACTCCTGCTTGACGCGCATCAGGACGGTCTCGGAGGGGTGCGCGGCGAGGAAGTCCCGGCAGGCGACGAGGACGTCCCCGAACATCAGGTCCTGGAAGAAGGCCGCGTGGTGGATGGCGAAGGAGCCGCCCGTGACCCGGCAGCGGACATCGAGGAAGCGGATGCCGGAGTCCAGCTGCTGGGCGATGGAGGTGTTCTGGCAGGCGACGTAGAGCCCGCCCTTGGTGGCGCCGGAGTCGTGGGTTCCGGGGATGGTCATCCGCTGGAGGGCGGTGGCGTCGCCGAGGCCGGCCATCCAGTCCTGGGTGCCGAGGGCCGCCGCGGTGGCCGGGGCGGCGGCGAGGCCCAGTCCGGCGGCCGCGGCCAGTGCTCCGGCCAGGAAGGCCCGCCGTCCCAGGCCCGCGCCGGTGATGCCGCCCGCGCCCGTGTCCGTACCGCTGCCCGTCGTGCCGTCGCGCATGCCGCTGACCGTGCTGGTGCCCGTGCCGCTGACCACGCCGTTGCGCATGCCCGCCCCTTCGCCGACCGGTGATGGCCAGATTATGGCGTGCACACGTCACGGACACTACCCGTCGGTAGCGGTCATTCTGCGAGCAGCGCGGTCATCTCCCGGAGCCCGCGCAGGAGTTCGCGCCCGTCCGGTGCCTGCTCCGGATCGGTCAGCGCCTGCACCATCACCCCGCTGAGCAGCGCGAGGTGGAGCGAGCCGAGGGAGCGTACGTCCTCCTCCGCCACCTCCGCCTCCGGCACCCCGCGCAGCGCGGCGGCCACCGTACGGCGGTTGCGGCGCTGCCCCTCGGCGAGGACCGCGAGGAGCTCGGGCGAGGACTGGGCGTGGACGAACGCCTCGACGCCCGCGAGCCAGAGCCAGCGCATCTCGCCGAAGTCGCGGATCTTGCGGTCCCAGGTGTCGGCGTAGCGCTCCCCCGCGCTCCCGCCCTCACCGGCGAGGCGGCCCGATCCGGCGGCCCACTCCTCCATGGCGGCGAAGAGCGCCTGGTTGAGCAGGGCCTCCCGGGAGCCGAAGTGGTAGCCGATCGCGGCCATGCTCACCTGCGAGGCGGTGGCGATGTCGCGCACGGTGGTGCGCAGATAGCCCTTCTCCTCCAGGCAGCGCCGGGCTCCGGCCAGCAGGTCCTCGCGATTTCCCATGCCGGGATGGTAGCCGCGCGGGTTTTGGGCAAGTGCCTTATACGAACGTATTGCGCATGCGCCCAAGAACTGCCAGGCTGAGGCCGCAGGTCACCACAAGGGGAACGGGGAGAACGGACATGCCCAGCACCACGAGCCTCACGCGCCACACCCTCACCATCGACGGCCGCGCGCTGTCGTACCTGGACTCCGGCGGCGCGGGCCGCCCGCTGCTCGCCCTGCACGGCGGCATGTCGGAAGCCCTCGCCTTCGCCGGGCTGGCCGCCCACCTCGGCCCCGCCTGGCGGGTGATCGCCCCCGACCAGCGGGGCCACGGGGACTCCGACCGCGCCCCCGACTACGGCCGCGAGGGCTACGTCTCCGACGCCCTCGCCCTCCTCGACCACCTGGGCCTGCGCACGCCCGTCGTCGTCCTCGGCTACTCCCTCGGCGGGCTCAACGCCTGCCACCTCGCCGCCGCCCACCCCGAGCGGGTCCGCGCGCTCATCGACATCGACGCCACCGTCGAGATCCACAGCAGCACCGAGGACGCCGTCCACGACCTGTTCGGCTTCCTCGGCGGCATGCGGTACACCGCCCCCACCCGCGAGGAACTCCTCGCCGCCGCCGGGCCGGTCGGCTCCCGCCTGGTCGAGCAGGCGCTGCGCCCGCTCCCCTCCGGCGAGGGCTGGCGGCTGCCGTTCCACCCGCAGGACATGCTCGACTCCGCCGCCGCCTGCCGGGGCGACCACTGGGACGCCTGGCTCGCCGGCGACTGTCCGGCCCTGCTGGTCCACGCGACCCGCAGCCAGACCCTCCGCCAGGAGACGGCCGACGCCATGGTGGCCCGGCGCGCGGGGACCTCGTACGCCCCGCTGGACGGGGACCACTTCCTGCCGTTCACCGACCCGCGGGGCGTGCACGAGGCCGTGGCCGCCTTCCTCGCCGCCCTCTGACCGGCCCGGGGCGGGGCGCGCGGAAAAGCCGGAGGGGCGGCGGGCCGGTGGCCCACCGCCCCTCCGGGGCGTACCGCACGCGGGTGTTACTTGACGATGGTGATCCGGTTCGCCGCCGGCGGGGCGATCGGCGCGGAGGCCGAGGAGTTCTTCGTCAGGTAGGCGTTGAAGCAGTCCAGGTCGGAGGCGCCGACCAGCTTGTTCTTGTGCTCCTTGAGGACGGTGAAGCCGTCACCGCCGCCCGCCAGGAACTCGTTCATCGCGACACGGTAGGTCTTCGCCGGGTCGATCGCGGCACCGTTCAGCTTCACCGAGTCCACGACGATGCGGTCCGCGCCGGACTTCGTCATGTCCAGGGTGTAGGTGAAGCCCTTCGAGACCTGGAGGATCTTCGGGCTCGGGCCGTTGACCGGGCCGCTGACCTGCTGCTGGAGCGCGGTGATCAGCTGCGCGCCGGTCAGGTCCACGATGTTCATCATGTTGGTGAACGGCTGCACGGTGAAGGACTCGCCGTACGTCACCACACCGTCGCCCTCGGCCCCCGACGCCTTGTAGGCGAGGTCCGAGCGGATGCCGCCCGGGTTCATCAGGGCCAGCTGCGCGCCGCCCTTGTCCGCCGGGGCCAGGGCCTCCAGCTGCGCGTCCGCGATCAGGTCACCGAGCGGCTTCTCCGGCTCCGCCGAGCCGCGGCCCGGGATGTCCGCCGAGATGAAGCCCTGCGGGCGGTTGGCGATCGGGGCGGCCAGGGCGTTCCAGCGGCCGATCAGCTCGGTCATGTCCGGCGCCTTGGGCTGGTCGCGGTGGACGACCTTGTTGACCGGCTTCGGGGAGCTGACCGGCGTACGGACGATGTCCTTGGTCTGCCGGTCGTAGGTGAGCGTGGTCTCGGTGAACAGCCGGCCGATGGAGGCGGCGGAGGTCACCGCGCGCGGGTTGCCCGCCGGGTCCGGGATGTTGCAGGCGTACGCCTGGTGCGTGTGGCCGGTCACCAGCGCGTCGACCTTGGCGTCGACGTTCTTGGCGATGTCCACGATGGCGCCGGAGATGCCGGCGCCGGCGCCCGGGGTGTCGCAGTCGTAGTTGTAGGCGCCGTTCGCGGGCAGACCGCCCTCGTGGATCAGCGCGACGATCGACTTCACGCCCTGCTTGTTCAGCTCGGCGGCGTACTTGTTGATCGTCTCGATCTCGTCGCCGAACTTGAGGCCCTTGACGCCCTCGGCGGTCACGACGTCCGGGGTGCCCTCCAGGGTGACGCCGATGAAGCCGATCTTCACGTCCCCCTTCTTCCAGATGTAGGTGGGCGACATCAGCGGACGCTTGGTCTTCTCGTCCGTGACGTTCGCGGCCAGGTACTGGAACTGGGCGCCCGTGAAGTCCTTGCCGAACTCGAAGCAGCCCTCGACGGGGTGGCAGCCGCCGTACGCCATGCGGCGCAGCTCGGTCTTGCCCTCGTCGAACTCGTGGTTGCCGACGCTGGAGACGTTCAGCCCCAGCTTGTTCAGCGCCTCGATGCTCGGCTCGTCGTGGAAGAGCCCGGACAGCATCGGGCTGCCGCCGATCATGTCACCGGCCGCGGCGGTGACGGAGTACTCGTGGCCCTTGCGGGCCTCGCGCAGACCGGTCGCCAGGTACTCGACACCGCCGGCCGGTATGGCCTTGGTGGTGCCGTCGGCCTGACGCTCGGTCACGGTGCCGGAGGAGCCCTGCGGGGGCTCCAGCGTGCCGTGGAAGTCGTTGAACGACAGCATCTGCACATCGACGGTGCGGCTCGCGGCCGCACCGCCGCCACTCGCGGCACCGGCCGGCAGGGCGGCCGCGACCATCGCCCCGGCCCCGGCCGTGACGGCGAGGGCGGCGAGGGTCAACCGGCGGTTTCGGCGGTGCCGTTGTGGCGTCGCTGACATGTGTTCCCCTTTGCGTACAGCGATAAAGCGTGGGAGGTCCGCCGCAGCCTATGGTCAACGCGCGTAGCTCTACCAGGGGGTAGCGGGTATCGAGCTGGTTACGCGCAGAAGACGGGCCCACCCCGCGCCGGGTCGTAGGCTCGTGCCATGACTGACGCAGCAGCGGCCCCGGAGCCGGGACGGCAGATCCAGACCCTCGACGAGCTGACGGCGGAACAGGCCGCCGCCGTCCTCGACCTGATCGAGGACGCGGCCCGCACCGACGGCACCACCGCCGTCTCCGAACAGGGCCGGCTCCAGCTGCGCGGCGGACCGCGCGAGGGCATCCGGCACTTCCTCCTCACCGACGAGGGCCGGCTCGCCGGCTACGGCCAGCTGGAGGACACCGACCCGGTGGAGGCCCCGGCCGCCGAGCTCGTCGTCCACCCCGCGCTGCGCGGGCGCGGCCACGGCCGGGCCATGGGCATGGCCCTGCTGGCCGCCTCCGGCAAGCGGCTGCGGGTGTGGGCCCACGGCGGCAAGTCCGCCGCCCGCCACCTCGCCCAGGTCCTCGGCCTGACCCTCTTCCGCGAACTGCGCCAGCTGCGCCGCCCGCTCACCGGGGGCGCCCCGCTGCCGGACCCGGTGCTCCCGCCGGGCGTGACCGTACGCGCCTTCTCCCCCGGCACCGACGACGCGGCCTGGCTCGCGGCGAACGCGGCCGCCTTCGCCCACCACCCCGAACAGGGCTCGCTGACCCAGCGCGACCTGGACGACCGCATCGCGCAGCCGTGGTTCGACCCGAAGGGCTTCTTCCTCGCGGAGCGCGAGGGGGAGCTGGTCGGCTTCCACTGGACGAAGGTCCACGCGGCCGAGCAGCTGGGCGAGGTCTACGTGGTCGGCGTCCGCCCCGACGCCCAGGGCGGCGGCCTCGGCAAGGCCCTCACCGCCATCGGCCTCCAGCACCTGTCCGCCCAGGGCCTCCCGACGGCGATGCTCTACGTGGACGCGGACAACCCGGCGGCCCTGTCGGTCTACGAATCCCTGGGCTTCACGACGCACGAGGTAGACCTGATGTACCGCACAGAAAGCTGACACGGCCCCGCCCCCGACCGCGGCACGGGGCCCGCCCCAGCCCCATCGGCGTTCGAGGCGCGGGGCCCAAATCAGCCCCGCCGGCGATTGAGGCGCGGGGTCCGGGGCGGAGCCCCGCAGCCGGCCGGCGGGCGGGGGCAGAACCAGCCCCGCCGGCGATTGAGGCGCCGGGTTCGGGGCGGAGCCCCGGGAGGGGCCCCGGCGGGGTGTGGTTCAGGGTGAGCCGGGATGCCATGCGTAATTCACCGGGCATTCAGACGCGCTTGCGACCCTCCCCCAATGCAGCCCCGACTCCGACCGACGGCCGACGCTTCCGACGCGCCCGACCTGCCCCCCGCGCGGAACAATGGAGTCATGAGCCACCAGCCCAGCGCGGGCCCCACCGAGGTCCCCGCCCAGCACCCGTCTCACACGCCCGCGCCCCCTGCCGGCGAGGCAGCCGGCGAGGCAGCCGGAAAGGCCCCCGGGAAGGCAGCCGGCAAGGCACCCGCCGAGGACGCCGCGCCCGCCCCCGCGGGCCGCGCCCGCATAGGTTCCATCGCCGCCCACCGCCCCCACGTCGAGCTCGACCTCGACCCCGACCTGGACGGCGACCTCGACTCCTACGAGGACAAGGACGGCGGCGAGCTCCCCCCCAACCGCTTCCTCGACCGCGAGCGCAGCTGGCTCGCCTTCAACGAGCGCGTGCTGGAGCTCGCCGAGGACCCGGCGACCCCCCTCCTGGAGCGCGCCAACTTCCTGGCGATCTTCGCGAGCAACCTCGACGAGTTCTTCATGGTCCGCGTCGCCGGCCTCAAGCGCCGCATCGCGACCGGCGTCGCCACCCGTTCGGCCTCCGGCCTGCAGCCCCGCGAGGTGCTGGACCTCATCTGGACGCGCTCCCGCGAGCTCATGGCCCGCCACGCCGCCTGCTTCCAGCAGGACGTCTCCCCGGCCCTCGCCGAGGAGGGCATCCACCTCATCCGCTGGCCCGACCTCACCGAGAAGGAGCAGGCCCGCCTCTTCACGCTGTTCCGGAACCAGATCTTCCCGGTGCTCACCCCGCTGGCCGTGGACCCCGCGCACCCCTTCCCGTACATCTCCGGCCTCTCCCTCAACCTGGCCGTCGTCGTACGCAACCCCGTCAGCGGCCACCGCCACTTCGCCCGGGTCAAGGTCCCCCCGCTCCTCTCCCGCTTCCTGGAGGCGTCCCCGCAGCGCTACGTCCCGCTGGAGGACGTGATCGCCGCGCACCTGGAGGAGCTGTTCCCCGGGATGGAGGTGCTCGCGCACCACATGTTCCGCGTGACCCGCAACGAGGACCTGGAGGTGGAGGAGGACGACGCCGAGAACCTGCTCCAGGCCCTGGAGAAGGAGCTCATGCGGCGCCGCTTCGGCCCGCCCGTGCGCCTGGAGGTCGAGGAGTCCATCGACCCCGGCGTCCTGGACCTCCTCGTGCAGGAGCTGAACGTCAACGCCTCCGAGGTGTACCCGCTGCCCGGCCCCCTGGACCTGACGGCCCTCTTCGGGACCGCCTCCCTGGACCGGCCCGAGCTCAAGTACCCCAAGTTCGTCGCCGGCACCCACCGCGACCTCGCCGAGGTCGAGTCCGCGCACGCGCCCGACATATTCGCCGCCCTCCGCGAGCGCGACGTCCTGCTGCACCACCCGTACGACTCCTTCTCCACCTCGGTGCAGGCGTTCCTGGAGCAGGCCGCGGCCGACCCGGACGTGCTCGCGATCAAGCAGACGCTCTACCGCACCTCCGGCGACTCCCCCATCGTCGACGCCCTGATCGACGCCGCCGAGTCCGGCAAGCAGGTCCTCGTACTGGTCGAGATCAAGGCCCGCTTCGACGAGCAGGCGAACATCAAGTGGGCGCGCAAGCTGGAGGAGTCCGGCTGCCACGTGGTCTACGGCCTCGTCGGCCTCAAGACCCACTGCAAGCTCTCCCTCGTCGTCCGCCAGGAGGGCGACCAGCTGCGCCGCTACGCCCACGTCGGCACCGGCAACTACCACCCCAAGACCGCCCGCCTCTACGAGGACCTCGGCCTGCTCACCGCGGACCCGCAGGTCGGCGCCGACCTCTCCGACCTCTTCAACCGGCTGTCCGGCTACTCCCGCCGCGAGACCTACCGCCGCCTGATGGTGGCCCCCCGCTCGCTGCGCGACGGGCTGATCGCCCGCATCGACAAGGAGGCCGCCCACCACCGAGCGGGCCGCCCCGCGTCCGTGCGCCTGAAGATGAACTCGATCGTCGACGAGGCCCTGATCGACGCCCTCTACCGGGCCTCCCAGGCGGGCGTGCCCGTCGACATCTGGGTGCGCGGCATCTGCGCGGTGCGCCCCGGCGTCCCCGGGCTCTCGGACAACATCCGGGTCCGCTCGATCCTCGGCCGCTTCCTCGAACACTCCCGGGTCTTCGCCTTCGGCAACGGCGGCGAGCCCGAGGTGTGGATCGGCAGCGCCGACATGATGCACCGCAACCTCGACCGCCGTATCGAGGCACTGGTCAGGGTCTCCGACCCGGCCCACCGCGCGGCTCTGGACCGGCTGCTGGAAACCGGCATGTCGGACACCACCTCCTCCTGGCACCTGGGCCCCGACGGGGAGTGGACCCGGCACAGCACGGACGCGGAGGGCCAGCCGCTGCGGCACGTACAGGAGATGCTCATAGACGCCCGGAGGCGCCGGCGTGGCTCAGCCAAACCTTGACCCGACGGCGGCGGACGCGGGTGACGTGCTCGGCACGTACCTGCGTGCGCAGGCCACCACATTCCTGCGCGCCCTGCGCCTGCACGAGGAGGGAGGGCCGCCCGCCACCGGCGACCGCGAGGCGGGCGGCGGTGCCTGGACCGTCCAGGGGCAGCTCGGCACAACCGCCCGTCGCCATCACCGGCATGGGCGTGGTCACCCCCGGCGGATGCACCCCGGACGAGC
>NZ_JBEYVX010000120.1:0-15121 GCF_040644195.1 Streptomyces sp. NPDC047014
CAGGAGCCCGCGCCGGCGGATGCCGACGCGGGCGGTGAGCGGTAGGGCGGGAGCGGCAGGGCCGTGAGCGGTGGGGCGGCGGTCAGTCGCGGGTGGCCGCGCTGACGGGGGTGCGGTCCCCGGCCGGTTCGCGGGGCGCGACCGGGACCGGGGCCGGGGTGGTCCGCGTACGGGGGCGGGCGCGGCCGAAGCGGCGCATGACGGGCATCTCCACGAAGCGGTAGAGGAGCCAGCCGCCCAGCAGGGAGGCGGCGAAGAAGCCGGCGACGACGAGGAGGGCGACGGGCACGCCGTAGGTGTGCTCGCCGAGCAGGGAGCGCAGGTAGAAGATCGTGACGCCCTGGACCAGGTAGAAGCCGAAGGAGACCTCGCCGAGCCAGACCATGGGGCGGCTGCGCAGGAAGGTGCTGCGGCCCTCGACGTCGGCGTGGGCGGTGGCGCCGATGAGCGCGGCGACGGGGACGATCGTGGCGACGACGAAGCCGTACTGGAAGGGCGCGACGAGCGCGGCGGCGTAGCCGAGCACGGTGAGCGCGAGGGAGACGCCGAGGCCGACGCGGCGCGGCCACAGCCCGGCGAGGACGATGCGGGCGAGCAGGATGCCGAGGACGAACTCGAAGAGGCGGCCGGCGGGGAGCAGGTAGCCGAACCAGAACTGCATGCCGGAGATGGGCGTGATGGTGGACTTCGGGGTGTCGGGGACGAAGTAGGTGGCGATGAGCTGGACGGCGACCATCCCGGCGATCATCGCGGCGCTCCAGCCCCACAGGGCGGTCCGGCCGCGGAGCTTGCGGATCGGGACGATGAGCGCGGGGAAGAGCATGTAGAACAGCAGCTCGCTGCCGAGGGACCAGCTGGGCGGGTTGACGCTGAGGTTGACGGTGGGCTGCGGCCACCAGGTGTGGATGAGCAGCAGGTTCGGCAGCCAGTCGACGACTCCGGTGACGGCCGAGCCGGCGAAGAGCAGCATCGCGGCGGCGAAGACGACGAGGTGGTTGGGGAAGATCTTCAGCAGCCGGCGGCGGAGGAACGCGGTGACGGGCTCGCCGGGTTTGGCGGCCCAGGCCAGGACGAAGCCGGAGAGCACGAAGAAGAAGGAGACGCCCAGGTAGCCGGCCTTGCCGAAGGCGGTGGAGAACCAGTCCGCGATGCCGGCGTCGGCGAAGGGGTTGATGGGGGCGTTGGGCGGGATCGGGGAGTCGGTGAGGGAGGAGTGGAAGAAGAAGACGGAGAGGGCGGCGAAGAACCGCAGGCCGGTCAGTGAGGGCAGCTTCGCCCGCTTCGCGGCGTCGGAGGACGTCGTGGAGGCCACAGGGAATCGCTCTTTCGGAAGAGGTGTGGGAGAGGGTGCGGGGGGGGACGGCCGCCCGGGGCCGGGATCCGCCGTACGGCGGGTGGGGCACGGTCCCGGGCGGCGCGCGCGGGGGCGTCGCGGGGAGCGGGCGTCGCGGAAGGGGCTTCGCGGAATGGGCTTCGCGGAGGGAGCTTCGCGGAAGGGGCGGGACTGCCCGTCCGGGGGCTCTACTGCTCGATCTGGTTGCGGTAGAGCATGAGCTTGGCCTCCTTGGCCACGTAGTAGTTCTGCACCGAGTAGGCGATGGTGGCGAAGTCCAGGCGGCCGTCGCCGTTGAAGTCGGCGGTGGCGATGCGGGCGACGGACTCCTCGGAGACCCGCCATTTGGCCCAGATGCCGTTCGCGGCGTCGATGGCCTTGTAGTACATGACGCCCTGCCAGGGCCACGGGCCTCGCAGGGCCACCAGGAACTCGTCGTCGCCGTCGCCGTCGAAGTCGGCGCAGACGATCTGGTGGCCGGGGCCCTCGCCGTTCTCGTTGGGGTCCCCGTACACGTCGAGCAGGACCCGGTTCCAGCCCTCGCCCGCGGTGTCCTTGGTGTAGACGGCGACGGTGTTGCCGTGGAAGGGCTCGATGGCGGCGACGTAGGCCATCGGGTCGTCACCGAGGCGGCCCGCGTTGAGGTCGCCGCTGCCGCGGAAGCCGGTCTGCTCGAACTGGGTGAGCTCGCCGGTGCCGATCAGCTCGCGGATCCACTCCTGGCGGGCCTCGTCGTACCAGAGCCAGGTGACGCCCTCGTCGGAGGCCAGCAGCAGGGATTCGAGGTCGGAGCCGGGGACGAGGCCCCGCTTCTTCTCGGCTCCGTGGATCATCCGGAAGTGGCTGTCGTCGATGACGGTCATCGGCCATTCCTCGGCCGTGTGCACATCGTCGGGCTGGGTGAACAGCACCACCGGCAGGACGGCGTGGACGTCCTCCTTGGCGACGATCGGCAGGCCGATGATCTGGAGCCGGTCGGTGCGGGTGAAGTGGCCGGCGCGCAGCCGGTGCATGCCGGTGGCGCGGCCGACGTAGTGGCGCTTCCAGCGGGACTCGTCCTTGTCGGGGGTGCCCGGGTTCTCCAGCCAGTCGATCTTGCCGCCCTCGGTGTTGGCGTCGTGGATGGTGCCGATCGGGCCGTAGAGGTCGTAGCAGACGATGACGTCGGGGTGGCCGTTGCCACTGACGTCCGCGAAGTCGGCGCCGACGGGCATCTTGATCCGGTCGGCTATCAGGCGGCGGGTCCAGTCGCCGTCGTTGGCGTACCAGTAGATCTCCCCGAGGCGCAGCCCGTAGCCGAACAGGTCGGGCTTTCCGTCACCGTCGATGTCGGGGGCCTCCAGCCAGTAGCCGTCGCGGAGCTGGTCGGCGACGACCTCGGCGGTGAACTTCGGGGTGCGCAGGGCGTTCTCGGTGTGCTTGCCGGTGGCGGTCATGGCCGGGTCTCCAGAGGGGTGAGGGCGGTGGCGGGGCGGAGGGTGCGCAGGGCGCGGGGTACGGGGTGGTACTCGATGGCGAGCCAGATGCAGTCGGTGTCGGCCCGGTACTGGTGCCAGGGGTAGTGGTAGGTGCACTGGGGGCCCGTGGCACAGAACGGGTCGGGGGTGGTGTAGCCGGGGCTCATCAGGACGTCCTGGTAGAGCGAGGCGTGGTCGCGGTCGCGGAAGCGCTGCATCCGGCCGAGGCCGTGGACCTGGGTGTGGACCTCGATGAAGTCGTGCTGGTTGTGGACGGCGCAGTCGGTGCCTGCGGGCGAGAACCAGAGGTTCGCGCGGACGGTGAACTCGCGCAGGTCGGTGGCCGTCTCGCGTTCGCCGAGCACGTGGGCCGGGTCGAACAGGACGGTGTTGATCTCGTCCTGGGGGCTGCGGTGGAGCGGGGTGCCGTGCGGGAACTCGCCGGGGGCGAGCAGGTCCGCGAGGTGGGACCAGCCGGGCTCGGCGGTGATGCCGGTGACGTCGGTGCCGTCGGGGGCGGTGCGCAGCAGGAGGAGGGCGTCGGCCTTCTCGATGCGGGTGTCGGCGAGGACGGTGGAGGAGAGCGGGGGGATGGTCTTGCGCGGCTCCTCCGCGATGGTCACGGGCGTCACGCCGGGGTTGACGACGATGGTGCGGCCTTCGACGGTGTAGTCCACGGCGTCACGCACGAGGTCGGCCCTCAGGTACGGGGTGCTGAAATTCAGCGGGCGTTCGCTGGCGGACGGGGTGGCGCTCATGCGCTTCCTCTCGGTCGGATGCCTCGGTCAGGTGCCTCGGCCGGCTGCCCCGGCCGGGTACGTCGCTCAGGTGCGGGCGAAGTCGGCGGTGCGGGCCAGCTCGACGCTGAGCTCGTCGGCGGCGCTGTCGGGGACGAAGGGCTCGGGGGCGGGCCCGAGGCCGAAGAAGTGGGCGAGGGCCGCCACGGTGCGCTCGGTGGCCCGTCCGTCGCCGTACGGGTTGGCGGCGTTGGCCATCCGGTCGTAGGCGGCCCGGTCGCGGAGCAGTTCGAGGGTGTGGCCGACGATGCCCTCGGTGGCCGTGCCGACGAGGCAGGCGGTGCCGGCGACGATGGCCTCGGAGCGCTCGGTGACGCTGCCGAGGACGAGGGTGGGCTTGCCGAGGGCGGGGCCCTCCTCCTGGCTGCCGCTGCTGTCGGAGACGATGATGTCGGCGCGGCCCATCAGCTTGCAGAAGCTGAGGTAGGGCAGCGGGTCGGTGACGGTGATGGCCGGGTGGTCCCCGATGTGCGGCAGCAGCGCCTCGCGGACGACGGGGTTGCGGTGCAGCGGTACGACGACGCGCACGCCGGGCTCGTCGGCGATACGGGCCAGGGCCTGCCCGATCTGCGGCAGGTGCGGCCAGGCTTCGCGGCGGTGCGCGGAGGCGAGGATCACCTGGCGGGGGTCGGTGTCGAGGTCGGCCAGGGCGGGGTCGCCGTAGCTGTCGGCGCGGCCGCTGGCCCAGCGCAGGGCGTCGATGACGGTGTTGCCGGTGACGCAGACGGTGTCGGCGGTGATGCCCTCGCGCAGCAGGTTGGCGAGGTTGCCGGGGGTGGGGGCCAGGTGGAGGGCGGCGACCTGGGCGACGAGCCGTCTGTTGCCCTCCTCGGGGAAGGGCGAGCCGAGCCGGCCGCTGCGCAGTCCGGCCTCGACGTGGACGACGGGGATGCGCTGGTGGAATCCGGCCAGGGCGCCGGTGAGGGTGGTGGCGGTGTCCCCGTGGACGAGGACGGCGTCGGCGGGTGTGGCGGCGAAGTAGTCCTCCAGGCCGCGCAGCGAGCGGTAGGTGACCTGGGAGAGGGTCTGCTTGGGGGCCATCACCTTGAGGTCGACGTCGGCGGTGAGGCCGAAGGCGTCGAGGGTCTCGTCGAGCATCTGGCGGTGCTGGCCGGTGGAGATCACGACGGGCTCGAAGCGCGGGTCGTCCTGGAGGGCGCGGATGACGGGCGCGAACTTGATGGCTTCCGGCCGGGTGCCGAGGACTACGGCGACGGAACGCATGGTTTTCCTCTACTTCCTCAGGGGTCGGGAATCGGGCCGTGGCGGGGCGGGGCCGCGGGCATGGCGGTGCCGCGGGTCCTGCGGTGGGTGGGGCGGCCAGGGGATCGGATCTCACTGCGAGGGGCTTTTCGGCTGCCCTCTTCCGGCCAGGACCCAGCTTTCCCGGAGCGGCCCGGGGAGTCAACGAACACCCCGCGGCCACTCGAACAGGCGAGCGGGCACGCAAGAGGCCCCGCACTCCGGGGGCAGGAGTGCGGGGCCTCTGATCAGGGGAAACGGCCGGCGGAGGGCCGGTGTGGGGTCAGCTCCGGGCGGGCTTGATGGACATGGAGTGGCGGAAGAAGTCGGAGGGGTCGTACCGCTTCTTCACCTGCTGCAGGCGCGGGTAGTTGTCCTTGTAGTACAGCGTCTGCCAGGGCACACCGGACCGGTTGCGCCGCGGGTCGGTGATGTCGCGGTCGGGGTAGTTGATGTAGCAGCCGTCGGTGCTGTCGTCGATCAGCGGCACGCCTCCGGTCGGCGCGAAGAAGTCCTCGTACAGGCCGCGCAGCCAGCCCAGGTAGAAGGCGTCCTCGCTCTCCTCCTGCCAGAAGGTCTGGAAGCACATCTTGAAGATGGACGTCCGCTGCGCGTTGGCCGTGGCGTCGGGTGCGACGGCGTTGACCTGGCCGCCGAAGGAGAACAGCACGAGCATGGTGTCGGGGTTCTTGAAGTCCGGCCGGCTCATGTGCCGGTACAGCGCCTGGATCTGATGGTCCGTGAAGTTCTTGCGCATGTAGGCGGACTTGTGGGCCCCGCGCGAGGTGGGGTTGGTGATGGTGGGGTTGTTGGTGCCGACGAGCCGGGTCGCCTGGAGCCAGGGCAGCGTACGGGGCTCCGCGAGCTGCGGCATGGCGGGCAGCTCGCCCGTGGGGCGGCTGAGTGCCCGCGGGGTGATGCCCGTACCGGCGGTGATGGCCGCCAGGTAGTCGTCGAGCAGCTTGCGCGCGCCCGGGACGGTTGCGTCGACCTGGGTGAACATGCCCACGCTGCCATGGGCCTTGGAGCTGACGTTGAAGAGGCTGGAGAGGTTGCGGTAGGGGGAGTCGGGCGCGCTGTGGGCGGCGTGCCAGGCGCCGAAGTTCTTGAGCAGCCGGGTGAAGCGTGCCTCCGTCAGCTGCTCCCACGGGAAGTCGATGGCGCTGACCAGGACCTTCGAGGGCGGGGAGATCAGCTGCTCGGAGGGCTCGCTGCCCTTGGCGCCCGGGGAGCGGAACCAGTAGCGGGTCACCAGGCCGAAGTTGCCCCCGCCGCCGCCGGTGTGCGCCCACCACAGGTCGCGGTGGGGGTCGTTCTTCTCCCGGGTGGCGACCACGGTGCGGACGCCGCCCCGCTCGTCGGTGACGACGACCTCCACGGCGTAGAGGTGGTCGACGACGAGGCCGTGGGCCCGGGACAGCAGCCCGTAGCCGCCGCCGACGATGTGCCCGCCGGCCCCGACGCTGTAGCAGATGCCGCCGGGTATGGTCACGCCCCAGCCCTTGTACAGGGCCTCGTAGACATTGATCAGGCGGGCCCCCGACTCGACGACGAACGCCCGGAACGTGGGGTCGTAGCCGACGTACGTCATCTCCGAGAAGTCGAGGATCACCTCGGTCCCGGGGTGCGCGGCGAAGTCCGCGAAGCAGTGGCCGCCGCTGCGGACGGAGACCCGCTTGCCGGCCCGGACGGCGTCTCTGAGGGCGCGTTCGGCGTCGGCGGTGGAGCGGATCATCTTGACGTAGTGCGGACGGGCCACGAACCGCTGGTTGTTGCCGGTGGTCAGCATCTCGTAGCGCGGATCCCCCGGCCGTACGACGGCTCCCGTCCCGGTGGTACCGGCGGCGGCCGCGGCCGCCTCGGGGGCCGTGGCGGCGGACGCGGGCCCGGCGAGGGCGCCGGCCACGGCCGCGCCTCCGACGACGGCCGCGCTACGGGTGAGCATGGTCCGGCGATCGACACCGTTCATGGTGCTACCTCGACTTCTGTTCGACGATGGGGTGGGTGCCGTACGCGACACCGGGAGCGGGGAGCTGTGCGGGGACGGGCTGCGGTTCCGCGAGGTGAGCCTTGTCCGGCAGGGCGGGCCGGGCGCCGCCCCGGCGGTCGAGGCGGCCGGAGAGGGCCGCGGTACCCAGGCCCGCGGCGGCGAGTCCGGCGCCGATCCAGGTCGGCGCGGTCCAGCCCAGGCCGTGCGCGACGGCCAGGCCGCCGAGCCAGGCGCCGAGGGCGTTGCCGAGGTTGAAGGCCGCGATGTTCGCGGCGGAGGCGAGCGCCGGGGCCCCGGCGGCCTGCTGCATCACCCGGGCCTGGAGCGGCGGCACGGTGGCGAAGCCGATCGCGCCGAAGGCGGCCAGGGTGACCGCGGCGGGCAGGGCGGCCCGGGAGGTGAAGGTGAAGACCACCAGCACCAGGCTGAGGCCGCCGAGGATCAGGTACAGGCTGGGCATCAGGGCCCGGTCGGCGGCGCGGCCGCCGAGCACGTTGCCCACGCACAGCCCGGCCCCGAAGAGGACGAGCAGCCAGGCGACGGCCCCGTCGGAGAAGCCGGCCAGCTCCGTCATCATCGGCGCGAGATAGGTGAAGGAGGCGAAGACCCCGCCGAAGCCCAGCACGGTCGTGGCCAGCGCCAGCCACACCTGCGGCCTGCGGAAGACGGCCAGTTCACCCCGGAGCGCCCCGCGCTCCGGCGCCGGCTGCGCCGGGACCAGCGTGAGCAGGGCGAGCAGTCCGAGGACCCCGATGGCCGTGACCGCCCAGAAGGTCGAGCGCCAGCCGAACTCCTGGCCCAGGAAGGTGCCCAGCGGCACACCGAGCACATTGGCCAGGGTGAGGCCGGTGAACATCAGGGCGATGGCACTGGCCCGCCGGTCGGGGGCCACCAGGTCCGCCGCGACGACGGAGCCGATGCCGAAGAAGGCGCCGTGCGTGAGGGCCGCGATCAGCCGCCCGCCCATGAGGGAGGCGTAGTCCCCGGCGAGGGCGCAGAGCAGGTTGCCCGCGATAAAGATTGCCATGAGCACGACAAGCATGGTCTTGCGGGGAAGCCGGGCACCGGCGGCCGTCATCAGCGGCGCGCCGACGACCACGCCCAAGGCGTAGCCGGTGACGAGCATGCCGGCGGAGGGGATGGACACGGACAGGTCGTCGGCCACTTCGGGGAGCAGGCCGACGATGACGAACTCGGTGGTCCCGATCCCGAAGGCGCCGACCGCGAGGGCGAGGAGTGAGGCACGCATCGGCCGGTCAGATCTGCCGCAGGGCGCCGCCGTCGACGCTCCACTCGGCGCCGGTGACCTGGCCCGCCAGCGGCGACAGCAGGTACGCGATGACCCCCGCGACGTCCTCGGGGGTCCCGATACGGCCGCTGGGCAGCCGGCGCACCTCGCGGACGAAGTGCTCGACGGCCTCGTCGGCGGGCAGCCCGAAGCGCTCCCCGAGCTGTTCGGCGAAGCCTCCGGGAGCGTCGAAGAGAGCCGTCCGGGTGGGGCCTGGCGAGACGACGTTGGAGCGGACGGCGCGGGCGCCGAACTCCGCGGCGAGGGACTTGGAGAGGGACAGCAGCGCGGTCTTGCTCGCGGCGTAGTCGACGATGCCGGCCTCGGGGTAGCGGGCCGCCTCGCTGGCCACGTGGACGACGGCGCCCGCGCCGGAGTCGAGCAGGGCGGGGAGGGCGGCCCGGGTCATGCGGACCGCCGAGTGGAAGTTGACCTCGAAGGTCTGCTTCCACTGCTCGTCGGTCACGTCGAGGAAGCCGGTACGGGATTCCAGCGCGCCGGCGTTGTTCACGAGGCCGTCGAGCCGGCCGTGGCGCTCGATCACCGCGTCGGCGATCTCCCGGGCGGCGTCGGGGTCGGTGAGGTCGGCGGTGAGGGTGCTGACCCGCTCGCCGAGGGCTTCGGTGCTCCACGGCTTACGGGCGACACCGACGACGGTGGCACCTTCGGCGGCCAGCACCTGGACGGTCGCGGCGCCGATCCCGGAGGACGCGCCGGTGACGAGGTACACGCGGTCTTCGATGTGGAGGTCCATCAGGTTCCTTGGGGAGGGGGCGGCCCGGCACGGGCGGCGGGTCCGGGGGGGGGTGGACGCCGACCGTGCCGGGACGCCTCGGGGGGGATGGGGCGGTGGGAAGCCTCAGCCGGTGGCGGCGAGGTCCTTCGCGGCCTTGTTCCGGAGGAAGAGGACGGTGGTGAGGATGCCGAGGACGACCACGGCGGTGTTGACGATGACGGCGGTGGTGATGCCCGCGTGGATGTCCGTGTTCGCCGCGACGACCGCGGACATGATCGGCGTACCCATGGTGATACCGATCTGCTGGGTCATCGTCGCCAGACCCGTGGCCATGCCCTGCTCGTGGTCGGGGAGGCCGGTCGTCGCCGTCACCATGAAGCCGACGATCACCAGCATGTTGCCGACGCCGCCCGCGAAGGTGGCGATCAGCAGCAGCCACATCGACGCCGAGGTCTCACCGAGGGCGACCAGGCTGAGCGTGGCGACGGCCTGGAGCACACCACCGATGATCAGCGTGGAGCGGGTGCCGACCGCGCCGATGACGCGCGGTGCGATCGAACCGCCGATGACCGTGCCGATGCCCAGGACACCGAAGGACAGACCGGCCGTGAGGGGCGAGAAGTCCAGGACTTCCTGGAGGTAGAGGGTCATGAGGAAGACCAGGCTGGTCTCGGTCAGGAAGGCGATCAGGCCGGCGATATTGCCCCAGGCCACGGTCTTCTTCTTGAGTACGGAGACGGGCACCAGCGGGGCGGCGGACTTCGACTCGATCACATAGAAGGCGATGAGCAGCACCACACCGGCCGCGAGCCAGCCCAGCGCGGACGGGGCTCCCCAGCCGTGCTCGCCCGCCTGCGTCAGCCCGTAGATCAGGGCCAGCAGACCCAGGGTCACGGCGGTGGCGCCGGGGACGTCCAGCTTCGGGCGCTCGGCGGGGCGGGATTCCTTGATGACCGCCGGGGCGATGAACAGCACCGCCAGCGCCACCGGCACGTTGATGAAGAAGGCCCAGCGCCAGGACAGCAGGTCCGTGAGCACACCGCCGAGGATCGCGCCGGTGGTGAAACCGGCCGACATCAGCGCGCCGTTGAGCCCCAACGCCTTCTGCCGCAGCGGCCCTTCGGGGAAGGAGGTGGTCAGCAGGGACAGACCGGCCGGGGTCACGGCAGCCGTCGCCAGGCCCTGGAAGACGCGGGCCACGATCAGCATCTCCGGCGAGGTGGCCAGGCCACCGACCAGGGACGACAGGCCCAGTACCGCCAGGCCCCCCAGGAACAGCCGCCGCCGCCCGAACAGGTCCGCGACCCGACCGAACAGCAGCGTGAAACCGGCCGCGCACAACGCGAACGAGGTCGCGATCCACTGCAGGTTCGACAGCGAGAACCCGAGCCCGTCACCGATCACCGGCAGGGCCACATTCAGGATCGAGAAGTCCACCGCCAGCATGAACTGCGCCACCAGCAGGACGACGAGGATCAGCTTGAGACGTCCGTCCAGGCGAACGGGGCCCTCGGCTCCTCCCCCCTCCCCCGAATCCGCGTCAACACGCGCTCCCTCGACAACCGACATCGCCATACATCCTTTCGATCTTTCGATCACAACGGGGGCCTTCCACGTCGAAGGCCGTTCTTCGCCGGGGAAGCCGGCTCAGGCAGGGGGGTGCGCCGTAGCGCGTCGTCGCAGTTCCTCCGAGAGGTCCTGCCAGTCGCGGGCGCACTGGGCGGCCGCCGCGGCGGCCGTCTCGGCGCGGTACGGGGGTACCGAGGCGACGATCCGTTCCCGCTGGCGCAGTGCGCTCACCTGGAGGTCGAGCATGCGCAGCAGCAGCCGGCCCGCCTCGCTCAGCCTGAGCAGGGGGTCCTTGCACAGGCCGGTGACGAGCGCGGGCAGTGGCTGCCCGCGGCCCCGGGCGGGCACCGGGTCCGGGGCGGGGGCCGGGGTGGTGACGGAGCGCCGCTGGGCGGCGGGCACGGGATCGGCTCCTTCGTCGATCCGGCGCCGTACGTCCCGCACGGTGGAGGGCGCGATGCCCGCCTCCCGTGCGATCTGCCGCAGTGAGGCGGTGGGCCGGCCCGCGAGGAGCCGGGCCGCCTCCTCCCGGCCGCGGACGGGATCGGCCGGGCGGATGCGCCCGTCCCGGCCGACCCGGCCGGGCGGGGTCCGGTCCGGGGCCTCGCGGCGCCGGAGGGCCCCGACCGTCTTGGCGGCCAGGCCGGTGCGCTGGGCGATGCCCCGGTCGGACCAGTCGGGGTGGGTGCGCAGGATGCGGGCCGCCGCGGCGGTGCGTTCCGCGTGGTTCAGCGGCAGTCCGTGGCTGATGTTCGCCTCGACCGAGAGCACGAAGGCGTCCTCGGCGCTGCCGTCGAAGTAGGTGACGCGCACGGTGTCGTGGCCGCGCAGTACGGCGGCCCGCAGCCGGTGCGTCCCGTCGATGACGCGCATCGTGGTCCGGTGCACCAGCAGCGGCGGCAGGGTCCGGCCGGAGTGGGCGAGGTCCTGTGCGTGGCCCTCGTCGACGTGCACGGCGCGGGGGGAATCCGCGGCGAGCAGTGCGCCGACCGGCACTTCGGCCGTGGCGCCGGGGGGCGGCGCCAGGTGGGGGGTGGTCCTCGGGTCGGCCATGGAGCTGGAGTTCACCTCCCTTCGCATCCCTTCACCTCCCTTCGGGTCTCTTCGGGTCTCTTCGTCCGCCCGGCGGCTCGGGCCCCGCGCTGTTCGCCGGGCCCGGAGAAGAAATTACGTAATTACCGTTCGGTAACCTGCATCGAGAGCGAAGTCCGGTGAGATCTGGGCAAGTTGGCGACGTCATGGCTGGTGGGAGGTGGGCGACCGCGGAACTTCCCCGGTCGCCCACCGGGGCGACTCAGACCCCGACCAGCTCCTCGGCGCGTACGAACTCCCGCAGCCAGGAGAGGAATCCGGGTCCCAGGTCCTCGCGCTCGCAGGCGAGCCGGACCGTGGCGCGCAGGTACTCGGCGCGGTCCCCGGTGTCGTAGCGGCGGCCGGAGAAGACCACGCCGTGCACGGGGCGCCCGGCCCGGACCAGGGCACGCAGGGCGTCCGTGAGCTGGATCTCGCCGCCGCGCCCCGGGCTCGTACGCCGCAACTCCTCGAAGATCTCGGGGTCGAGGAGGTAGCGGCCGATGATGGCCAGGTTGCTGGGAGCGGTGCCGGGCTCGGGCTTCTCGACGAGCTCGGTGATGCGTACGCCGTCCCCGCCCGCGGGGTCCGGCCGCTCGACGGCGGCGCATCCGTACAGGTGGATCGCGTCCGGGTCCACCTCCATGAGGGCGACGACACTGCCGCCGAGCCGGGCGCGGACCTCGGCCATGCGGCTCAGCAGGGGGTCGCGGGGGTCGATCAGGTCGTCGGCCAGGAGCACGGCGAACGGCTCGCTGCCGACGTGGGGCGCCGCGCAGAGGACGGCGTGGCCGAGACCCTTGGGGTCGCGCTGGCGGACGTAGTGGATGTCGGCGAGTTCGGTGGAGGCGCAGACGCTGTTGAGTTTGTCCTGATCACCACGTCGCTGGAGGGCTTCCTCCAGCTCGTAGTTGCGGTCGAAGTGGTCCTCCAGCGGCCGCTTGTTGCGGCCGGTGACCATGAGGATGTCGGACATCCCCGCCGCGACGGCCTCTTCCACGACGTACTGGATGGCCGGCTTGTCGACCACGGGGAGCATTTCCTTCGGCGTGGCCTTCGTCAGCGGCAGGAATCGGGTACCGAGTCCTGCGGCGGGGATGACTGCCTTGGTTATCCGGGGAGGTGTGGAATTCATGACGCCGACGCTAGGGGCAGCGAGGGTAATGCGGCCAGAATTCCACGCCGTATGCGCCTACTTAGGCATTTCCCCGTGCGGCGGGAGCGGCGACGCGGCGCCGGACGAGGCGCCAGAGCTCGCTCAGCTCGCCGACGACCGAGCCGGGCGGATGCCCGTCCCGGCCGCGACGCGCCCGTACGATCGTGCCGCCGACCAGATGGGCCGTCAGCAGGGTGAGCGGACGCGGATCCACCTCGGGATGCAACTGCCCTTCCTGCGCGGCCTGTTCCAGTAATTCCCCGACGTCAGGGACCCAGCAGCCACACCATTCGGGGCCCGCGCCGACCCGTTCCTGACTCAGCCGGGCGGCGGCGCGCACGGCGGCGTCCGTCTCGATCAGCCCGCCGAGGGCGAGGACGAGCGAGGAGACGGCGTCCAGGGCCGGCTCGCCGCGGGACGTCACCCCCTCCACCACTTTCCGGGTGGCGGCCCGGCCCGAATCCTCGACGGCCGAAGCCAGTTCCCCCTTCGCCGAGAAGTGGAAGGTGACGGCTCCGATCGAAATTCCGGCGGAACGGCTCAGCCGGGACAGGGATGTGCCGTCGTATCCGTGGCGGTCGAATTCGGCGGCGGCCACCGAGATCAGATGATTACGGGTGCGTACGCCGCGCTCTTGCTTTACCACTGTGCTATCACTGCCATCCGGTCGGTTCCTCACTCGCCGTCGTCCTGCGCGGAGACGGCGGCTCCCTCCAGCGTCACCCGGGCGGCGGGGGCGCACAACGCCGACTTGACGAAGAAGCGCCCCTGCCCGCCGCCCCGCGCCGGGACCGCCGCCGGCGCCGACGGCGCCGGATACCAACGTGCCCAAGTCGTCAGCCGGACGCCATGGTTTCGCTAGAAAAAAAACGAACGTTCTGTATTCTAGTGCTCGTCGATGACGCACGCCCGCCTCCGTGCAGAAGGGGGAGACAGATGACGGCGCACACGCGGACCCGAGCCCTGGCAGCCGGTGACACCGCCCTGGACGAGTACACAGAACGCCTCTTCGGCCACTTACCGAGGGCCGACCAGCGCAGATGGGCCCGGGTCTACTTACAGGGCCTGCTCACCACCCCGGGCAAGAAGTCCGTCCGCAGGCTCGCCGCCTCGGTGACCGAGTCACCGACGGCCTCGCAGTCCCTGCAGCAGTTCATCAACGCGAGCCCGTGGGAGTGGGATCCGGCCCGTACGGAGCTCCAGCGCTGGGTGGAGGAACGTCACGCGGTGCGCGCGTGGACGATCGGCCAGGTCTGCTTCCCCAAGCGGGGCGAGCACTCGGTCGGCGTGCACCGCCGCTTCGACCCGGCCGCCGGCCGCATGGTGAACTGCCAGTTCGGCTTCGGCCTCTTCCTCTCCCTGGACGGGATGAGCCTGCCGGTGGACTGGCGGCTGGTGCTCCCCGAGTCCTGGTCGGCGGATCCCGCCCTGCGCAGGCGGGCCCGCATCTCGGCCGACGCCGTCCACCAGAGCCCGGAGTCCCTGGTCCTGGACCTGCTCGACGCCACGGCCGCCCGCACCACCGCCGTACGCCCGCCCGTGGTGGCGGACCTCAGCCGTCTCACCGGGGCCGCCGCCCTGATCGGCACCCTGGCCCGCCGCGGCCACGACTTCCTGGTCTCGGTCCCCCCGGCCCTCCCGGTCTGCGCGGCGGGCCCCGAGCCCACCCGCCACGGAACCACGGCAGCCGACCTCACCCGCCGCACCACCACCACCCACCCCCACTCCCCCCGCATCCCCATCCACTCCACGCTGGTCCGCGTCCCGGGCGACGGCGGCAAGGGCACCGGCGGCCTCCGGGGCTACCGCCTCTTCGGCGAAGGCCGCCCGGACGGCCGGCTATGGCTCACGAACATGAGCCGCCACCGCATGGACGACCTCCTGCACCTGACCCGCCAGTCGACCCGCGCGGGCGCCACCCTGGCCACCCTGGCGGAGGACTTCGGCCTCCTGGACTTCGAGGGCCGCTCCTTCCCGGGCTGGCACCACCACATGACCCTGATGTCCACGGCCTACGCCTACACCCACCGCCCCCTCCCCGCCATCCCCCACCAACGCCGCCACTGACACCGGGCCTTACTGGCGACGCCCCGCCCCCACCTCAACCACCGTCGCTTGAGGCCCGGCTTCGGCGGAGCCGGGGTCACCCACCACTCAATCGCGGCCGAACTGCGGGCCGGCCCAAATCCAAGCCCCTTCGGCGGAGCCGAGCTTGCGCCCGCCAAGCCGCACCCATCCACCGAGCGGGGCCACAATCCAGCCCCGCCGGCGTTTGAGGCGCGGGCCCGGGCAGCGCCCGGCACCCGGCGGAGCCGGGGTCACCCCCGACAAGCCGCAGGCGAACGGCGAGCCGCACACACTCCAGCTCCGCCGAGGCGGGCCGCGCGGCCCACTTCCAGCCTCGCCGGCGTTTGAGGCGCGGGTCCGGGCAGCGCCCGGTGCCCGGCGGAGCCGGGGTCACCCCAGATCGGAAGTGCGTCGG
>NZ_JBEYVX010000121.1:0-14537 GCF_040644195.1 Streptomyces sp. NPDC047014
GGGCGCCGGTGGGGGGGCGCTGCCCCCGGGCCCCCGCGCCTCAATCGCCGGCGGGGCTTGGTTGGGGCTCCGCCCCTTGCCCCCGCGCCTCAAACGCCGGCGGGGCTGGGTGTGGCGGGGCTGGGTGTGGCGGGGCTTGGTGTGGCCGGGCTGGGATTGGGGCTCCGCCTCTGGCCCCCGCGCCTCAAACGCCGGCGGGGCTGGAGGTGGCGGGGCTTGGTGTGGCCGGGCTAGAGCCAGTGGGTGGGGTGGGTGAGGGTGGGGGGGATTTTGGTTTGGGGGGTGCCTTGGGCTGCGTTCAGTTGGGGCTGGGTGAGGAAGAGGGCGTCGCGGAGGTCCGCGTTGCGGAGGTTGGTGTCGCGGAGGTCCGCGCCGATCAGGTCCGCCGTGCGGAGGTCGGCGCCGGAGAGGTCCGCGGCGATGAGGTAGGCGCCGCGGAGGTTGGCGCCGCGGAGGTTCGCGCCCTTGAGGCGGGCTCCCATCAGGTCGGCGCCCCGGTGGTTCTTCTTGCGGCCCGGGACTTGTGAGCGGATGAGCTCGCTCGTTTCGAGGAGGAGGGTGTTGATCCGGTGGCGGAGGGGGGTGATGTCCAGGGTCGCGAGGGCCCTGGCGTCCGCGCGGGTCCAGCGCTCCGTGTCGGCCAGGGCGCGGCGGAGGTCCGCGTGGAGGGGGGCCGCGGCGGGGAGGGTGAGGGCCTGGTCCACGTAGAAGAGGAGTTCGTGGAGCTGGCGCATCACCGGGAAGACCTCGAACATCTCGCCGCGGGTCTCCGGGTGTGCGCGCCAGTCGCGGCCCTCGAAGGTGACCTGGGAGACCTGCTGGCCCGCGCCGAAGCAGTCGAAGACGGTGCAGCCCGGGAAGCCGCGGTCGCGCAGCCGGGTGTGGATGCCGCAGCGGAAGTCCTGCTGGAGGTTGGTGCAGGGGGTTCCGGCGGGCTTGTTCACGGCGAAGTCGGTGGACTTCGCGAAGGGCAGGGCGACGCAGCAGAGCGCGAAGCAGTTCGCGCAGTCTGCCTGGAGTACGGGGAGGGGGACAGGGGTGGCGGGCACGTTTTTATTGTGGCTGGTGGGTTCCGGGGCGGGGGGACGGGGGTGAACATCGGCGTATGACAGAAGTGATCGCAGTCGCCGTTATTACGTTGCTCGCCGTCATCAGCCCGGGGGCCGATTTTGCCATGGTGGTGCGGAACAGCTATCTCTACGGGCGGCCCACCGGGCTGTTCGCCGCCGCCGGGGTCGCGGCGGGGGTGCTGGTGCACGTCTCGTACACGATGCTCGGGGTCGGTCTGCTGATCGCGTCCTCGACCGCGCTGTTCACCGTGATCAAGCTGGCGGGCGCCGCCTACCTGGTGTGGATCGGGATACGGACCTTCCGCGCGCGGGCGGAGGTGACCGTGGACCTGGAGTCCAGGCCGGAGCTGAGCCGGCTGGGGGCGATGCGCTCCGGGTTCCTGACCAATGTGCTCAATCCGAAGACCACGCTGTTCGTGGTGTCCACCTTCACGCAGGTGGTGGACCCGGGCACGCCGCTGTGGCAGCAGGCGGGCTATGGGCTGTTCATGTCGGCGGCGCACCTGGGCTGGTTCGGGGCGGTCGCGGTGTTCTTCTCGGTGTCGAGCCTGCGCGAGCGGATGCTGCGCGCGCAGAAGACCCTGAACCGGGCCATCGGGTCGGTGCTGGTGGGGCTGGGGGTGGGCCTCGGCTTCGCCCGCTGACCCCCCCGCTGAGCCCCCGTTGAGCTCCCGCCCGGCCTCGCGGAGGGGGCTGGTGCGGCTGATTACCGGTCGGTAGCGTTGCGGTATGGACGCAGCCGACGCAGCCGAGGGGTTCTTCGAACGGATCGGGGAGACCCGGTTCCGGGCCACCGCGTGCACGCGCGGGCCCTGGGATCCGGGGGCGCAGCACGCCGGACCGCCCGCCGCGCTGCTCGGGCGGGCCGTCGAGGAGCGGCCGGGGGCGCGCGGGGACATGCGGGTCGCCCGGATCACGTACGAGATCCTGCGGCCGGTGCGGATCGGGGAGCTGGAGATCACCACCTCCGTGCTGCGCGCGGGGCGCGGTACGGAGGTGGTCGAGGCGGCGCTCACCCCGGCGGGGGCCTCCGCGCCGGTCATGCTGGCGCGGGCCCTGCGGATCCGGGTCGCGGAGGAGGGCGTGCCCGCGGTGGCGGGCGGGCCGGAGCTGCCGCCGCCGGGGGAGGTGGCGCAGACGCCGTTCTTTCCCGTGCCGTGGGAGACGGGCTACCACTCGGCCATGGAGACCCGCTTCACCGAGGGCGCGTTCGTCGAGCGCGGGCCCGGGACCTGCTGGATGCGGATGCGGGTGCCGCTGATCGCGGGGGAGGAGACCCGGCCGCTGGACCGGGTGCTGATCGCCGCGGACTCCGGCAACGGCATCAGCGCGGTGATGGACTTCGGCCGGTACGTCTTCGTCAACAGCGACCTGACCGTCCATCTGCACCGCCACCCGGTGGGCGAGTGGGCGTGCGTGGAGGCCCGTACGAGTGTGGACGCGGCCGGGATCGGCCTGGCGGACGCGCGGCTGCACGACGAGAAGGGCCCGATCGGGCGGGGCGTGCAGAGCCTGTACGTCGCTCCCCGGTAAGTCCTGCCGCTAGCCGCCCCGATAGTCGTACCGGAAGCCGCTCACCGTCCCGGAAACCGGCTCCTCGCCATCCCCGAAGCCGTCCCTCCAGCCGTCCCGGAGGCCCCCGCCCGGCTGCCCGGCGCGCGGGCCGTGCGCCCTTCCGCCGGGGGCGGGGACTGGACGGGGTCCCGCATGCCGCCGAGGATGGCCTGAGAGCCGCGTGAGCCGTGTGCGAGGGGCCGGAGTTGCCTGTTCCGGCTTCCAAGTGGGGTAGTAGGACATGCGACACGGCGGAATCGCACGTCCAAGTGACAGGAATGGGGGAGGGTTGACGGGTGCGCAGATTCTGGATGGCCGGCGGTATCGGTATCGGGTTGTGCCTGACCTTCGTCCTGCTCCTCGTCGTGGGGACGTACTCGGCCGCGGCCGGCCTCGTCGGGGCCGGTGCCTCGGGCGGGCGGGTGGCGCTGGTGAAGGGGGCCGTGCCCGCCAAGTACCAGGGACTGGTGGAGAAGTGGGGCAATCTCTGCCCCGCCATCAACCCGGCGCTGCTCGCGGCGCAGCTGTACTCCGAGAGCGGCTGGAACCCGAACGCGGTCAGTCCGGCGGACGCGCGCGGTATCGCGCAGTTCATCCCCGGCACCTGGGCCGGGCACGGCATCGACGGGGACCGGGACGGTGACCGGGACATCTGGGACCCGAACGACGCGATCCCGTCGGCGGCTTCGTACGACTGCGAGCTGGCCAAGGACGTGGCGAGCGTGCCCGGCGACGCGGCGTCGAACATGCTGGCCGCCTACAACGCCGGGGCCTACGCGGTCATCAAGTACGGGGGCGTGCCGCCGTACAAGGAGACCCAGGGGTACGTGAAGACGATCACGACGCTGGCGAAGAGCTTCGCGCGGCCCGTCGGCCGGGTGGCGCCCTCGCAACAGGCGGCCGGGGCCATCTACTTCGCGCAGAAGCAGCTGGGCACGCCGTATCTGTGGGGCGGTAACGGTACGCCGGACCAGGACGGGCGCTTCGACTGCTCGGGGCTGACCAAGGCCGCGTACGAGACGGTGGGGATCACGCTGCCGCGCGTGGCCAACGACCAGTACAACGCGGGCTCGCACCCCTCGCGCGGGGAACTGCTTCCCGGTGATCTGGTCTTCTTCTCCGATGATTTGACGAATTCCCGGGAGATCCGGCACGTCGGTCTGTACGTCGGCGGCGGGTACATGATCAACGCCCCGTACACCGGCGCGGTCATCCGCTTCGACAAGATCGACACCCCGGACTACTTCGGTGCGACACGCGTGACCAGGGACGGGGCGGAGGCGCTTCCGGAGCGCGCGGCCGCCGCTCGGACGCCTTAGTAACTCCCTGTGAGGCAAAGGCCCTGAGCTGCGATGACGAGTCACTCTTCGATAACGTTGCAGTGATCATTCGGTGGAGAGTGGAACCTGCTTGGCAGAACGCGCGTTCCCTGAGCGCGAGAGCTGGTCAAGTGGAGGCCGGACGGGCGCACACCGGGGTGCGCCGGCAGGGGAACGACGGCAAGGGCAAGGGGCCGCATCACCATGGCTGGACTCACAACAGGTGGGCCGAACGTGGATGTCAGCCTGCTGTACGAGGTCAACGGCGCGGCCCGGCACGCCCCGGAGTGGGCGGACACGGCCGTGGGCCTGGCCGGTGAGTACGGGATCCTGCTCGCCCTGGTGCTGCTGGTCCTGTGGTGCTGGCGCGGTGCGCGCCGGCAGGACGAGACCGCGGCCGTCGAATCCTTCGCCGCGCTGGTGTGGGCTCCCCTGGCGGCCGGGCTGGCGCTGCTGGTGAACGTACCGCTGCGGGAATTCGTCGGCAGGGAGCGGCCGTTCCGGCAGCACGACGGGCTCACGGTGCTCGACCCGGGCTTCGTGCCGGGGCTGGGGAACGCGGAGTTCTCCTTCGTCAGCGGGCACACCACCCTCGCGATGGCGCTGGGCGTCGGCCTGTTCATCGTCGGCCGGAAGGCCGGCCTGATCGGGATCGGGCTGGCCCTGCTCCAGGGGCTCTGCCGGGTCTACATGGGCGTGAACTACCCGACCGACGTGATCGGCGGCCTCGCGCTCGGCACCGCCGTGGTGCTGCTGCTCGCGCCGCTCGCGATGGCGCTGCTGACCCCGGTGGTGCGGGCCGTGGCGCGCTCCCCGCGCGCCCGCCGCCTCGTACGGGCCGGGGGCCGGGCCCTGCCGCGGCCCGTCGGCCTCGCGCAGCCGCAGACCCCGCCGGCGGGGCAGGGCGCGTACGACAAGGACCTGGCGGCCTGAGGCCGGGGCGTACGGGGCTCCGCGCGCGGGATCGCGTGTACGGGGCTGATCGCCCGTACGGGGCTCCTCGTACGGGCTCAGGGCCCCGCCCAGGCGTTCCACACCGCCAGCAGCACCGCCGTCAGCAGGCACAGCCCGGCCGCCCCGAAGCAGAGCCGGACCGCGCGGGGCCGGGGGCGGGGCCGGGGCATCAGGGCTCGCCCGCGTCGGTGTCGGCCCCGCGGCGGTAGCGGGAGCGCAGCCACCAGCCGGTGGCCGCGGCCGCGGCGGTGGTGAGGCCGATGGCCAGGGCCACGTCGGCCGGGCCGTCCGCCGAGCCCACGGGCCTGGCCCAGGCCGCGGCGGCCGGGGTGAACGCGATGAGCAGGGCCCAGAGGAGGGCCGCGAGGCGGGCTGCGGATCCTGGCATGAGACCAGGGCATCCGCTCGGCCCGGCCCCTGCCAGCCGGGCCGTCCGAACGGGCGAGGCCCCCCGCCCCGGGAATCCCCGGAGGCCCCTACCGCGCCTGTCTGTCCGCGTCCGCCCGGTGGCGGGCGGCGTCCTTGCGGGCCAGGTCGCGGGAGCGGCGGGCCGGGCCCTTCCAGCCGCAGGAGCACAGGGCCAGGCAGAACGAGCCGCGCTCGGCGGTGGACGGGATGTGGGCGGGCTGCGGTGGCGACGGCGGCTGGGGCTGCTGCGGCACAGAGGCGAGCGGAGCGGCCGGGGTCGCGTCGGTGTGCGGTTCCACGCGTCCACGGTACCCGGGCGGGCGGCGCGCCGGGAGGCCGCGCCCCCGTGACGGGAAACCCGGGACCTCGTTAAACGGAGCGGGTGGGGGCCTCGGGCAAGCAGCGGTCATGCGTTGGGGGTTGGCAGGCGATGGTGGGTCACCGGCAGAGGCTGCCGCGCGGGCGTGCGGGTGAGGCGGCGCTCGCCGCGGGCCTCGTCCTGGCGGTCACGGCACTGAGCGGATGCGCGGGCGTCGGCGTCAGCGACGACCGGGCCGCGGCGGACACCGTGGAGGATCCCGCGGCCGTGGTCCGCGGGGCCGCCGACACGCTGGCCGGGACGGGCAGCGCCCGGGCCCGTACGGCGATGGAGATGGCCACGGGCGGGACCAGGGTCACGATCCGCGGTGAGGGCGGCGTCGACTTCCGCAGGCGGATGGGGCAGCTGCTGGTGATGCTGCCGGCCGATGTGAAGGGCGAGGAGGAGCACCGGCCCATCACCGAGCTGCTGGTGCCCGGCGCGCTGTACATGAAGAACCGCGGCGCGGGTGTGCCCGCCGACAAGTGGGTGCGTGTGGACACGACCACCCTCGCCGACGGGAACCTGGTCACGGGCGGGGCCACCGATCCGCTGGTCGCCGCCGAGCTGCTGCGGGGCGCGCAGGAGGTGACGTACGTGGGGGAGACCGATCTGGCGGGCACCACCGTGCGGCACTACCGGGGGGTCACGGACATCGAGCGGGCCTCGAAGGTCGCCTCGCCGGAGGTGCGGGGAGCGCTCGCCGCGGCGGCGAAAGGGTTCAGCAAGGACACCGTGCCCTTCGACGCCTATCTGGACGAGGAGGGGCGGCTGCGGAAGGTCCGGCACCGCTTCACCTATGTCAACAATGGCGTGATCGATGTCTCCTCGACCACGCTGCTGTACGGCTTCGGGACGCCGGTGACCGTCGTATTGCCCGCAAGCAGGGACATCTACGCGGGGAAGATCGCCGACTAGCCGTGCGGGCCGGGGAGGGGCGGCGCGATCGGGCCATGGCCGGGTATCCGGAAATGGTCCATCCGTGTCATGCGGCGGGAGGGGCGGCCTCCCTACGCTGAGAAGCCGGGCGCCGGCATGTGGTGCGGCACGACCGAGGACGGCCGGTGGCCGGTGGCAGATTGAGGTGACACGCGTGACTCCCGCAGGCGGTACGACGGTGCAGGACCACGTGGCGCTCGCCGAGATCGAGCTGTGCGGTGAGCTGATCATCGCCGCGTCGGCGGCGGTGGAGGAGCGGCTCAGCCAGGACCGGATCGACGAGGTGCTGATGGGCATCTGGTCCGGCTGAGACTCGGGCTGGGACTCGGGCTGGGACTCCGGCCGAGGACTCCGCTCACCGCCCGGGCCCCACGGATCAGGTGCGCAGCAGGCGGGCGATGGCCTTGGTGGCCTCCTCGACCTTGGCGTCGATCTCGGTCCCGCCCTTGACCGCGGCGTCCGCGACGCAGTGGCGCAGGTGCTCCTCCAGCAGCTGGAGCGCGAAGGACTGGAGCGCCTTGGTGCTGGCGGAGACCTGGGTGAGTATGTCGATGCAGTAGACGTCCTCGTCGACGAGGCGCTGGAGGCCGCGGATCTGGCCCTCGATCCGGCGCAGCCGCTTGAGGTGCTCGTCCTTCTGGTGGTGGTAGCCATGGACGGGCGCGCCCTCGGGGGAGGTGCCCGGGGTGGCCGCCGTACCGGACGCGGCTCCGGGGCCCTCCGCCTCGATGGTCGTCATAGGTCCTCCCGTGGTCCGGACGAGGGGGATCGATACCCCTCCTGGGTATAGGGTACCGGGCTGGTGCCCGCGGGGCAGGGGCCCGTGGTCCTCACTCTGCCTGATGGAGGACACTGGTGAACGGCCGGTTAGCCGTGGCCGGGGGATGCGCCTAGCATCAGCCTGACCGAATCCGATGCACCCCGAGGACCTCACGTGCGATTTCGTCTGACCCCCAGGGAGACGAGCTTCTACGACATGTTCGCCGCATCCGCGGACAACATCGTCACGGGCTCCAAGCTCCTGATGGAACTACTCGGAGCGGACATGTCCGCCCGGGTCGAGATCGCGGAACGGATGCGGGCGGCGGAGCACGCGGGGGACGACGCGACCCACGCGATCTTCCACCAGCTGAACTCCTCCTTCATCACGCCGTTCGACCGCGAGGACATCTACTCCCTGGCGTCGTCCCTGGACGACATCATGGACTTCATGGAGGAGGCCGTCGACCTGGTCGTCCTCTACAACGTCGAAGAGCTCCCCAAGGGCGTCGAGCAGCAGATCGAGGTGCTGGCGCGCGCGGCGGAGCTGACCGCGGAGGCCATGCCGCACCTGCGGACGATGGACAACCTCACCGAGTACTGGATCGAGGTCAACCGGCTGGAGAACCAGGCGGACCAGATCCACCGCAAGCTGCTCGCGCACCTCTTCAACGGCAAGTACGACGCCATCGAGGTGCTGAAGCTCAAGCAGATCGTCGACGTGCTCGAAGAGGCGGCCGACGCGTTCGAGCACGTCGCGAACACGGTGGAGACCATCGCGGTCAAGGAGTCCTGAACCTCGTGGACACCTTCGCTCTGGTCGTGACCATCGGTGTCGCGCTCGGTTTCACATATACGAACGGTTTCCACGACTCGGCGAACGCGATCGCGACCTCGGTCTCGACGCGGGCGCTGACCCCGCGCGCCGCCCTCGCGATGGCCGCGGTGATGAACCTCGCCGGTGCCTTCCTGGGCAGCGGCGTGGCGAAGACGGTCAGTGAGGGCCTGATCGAGACGCCGCACGGCAGCACGGGGATGTGGATCCTCTTCGCCGCGCTGATCGGCGCGATCGTCTGGAACCTGATCACCTGGTACTTCGGTCTGCCGTCGTCCTCCTCGCACGCGCTGTTCGGCGGCATGGTGGGCGCGGCGCTGGCCGGCGGGACCGAGGTGATCTGGTCGGGTGTGGTCGACAAGGTCGTCATCCCGATGTTCGTCTCGCCCGTGGTGGGTCTCGTCGTCGGTTATCTGGTGATGGTGGTCATCCTGTGGATGTTCCGCCGGACCAATCCGCACAAGGCCAAGCGCGGCTTCCGTATCGCGCAGACCGTCTCGGCGGCGGCCATGGCGCTCGGGCACGGGCTCCAGGACGCGCAGAAGACCATGGGCATCGTGGTGATGGCGCTCGTCATCGCAGATGTCCAGTCCGCCGGGGACGCGATCCCGGTCTGGGTCAAGATCGCGTGCGCTGTGATGCTCTCGCTGGGCACGTACGCGGGCGGCTGGCGCATCATGCGCACCCTCGGCCGCAAGATCATCGAGCTGGACCCGCCGCAGGGCTTCGCGGCGGAGACCACCGGTGCCTCGATCATGTTCGGCTCGGCCTTCATCTTCCACGCGCCGATCTCCACCACCCACGTGATCACCTCCGCGATCATGGGTGTGGGGGCGACGAAGCGGGTGAACGCGGTCCGCTGGGGTGTCGCCAAGAACATCATCCTGGGCTGGTTCATCACCATGCCGGCCGCGGCGCTGGTCGCGGCGCTCAGCTTCTGGGTCGTGCACCTGGCCTTCGGCTAGGCCGTCCCCCCGGCTCGTCCGGGAAGGAAAGCGGGCCGGCTCCCCCCACCCAGGGGGAGCCGGCCCTCTTTTCTTTTCTTCCGTCCCGCGGTGGCACCGCCATGCAGCACCGCGGGACGTCTCGCACATCTCTTTAGCCGAAGCGGCCGGAGATGTAGTCCTCGGTCGCCTGCACGGACGGGTTGGAGAAGATCCGGTCCGTGTCGTCGATCTCGATGAGCTTGCCGGGCTGGCCGACGGCCGCCAGGTTGAAGAAGGCGGTGCGGTCCGAGACGCGGGCCGCCTGCTGCATGTTGTGCGTCACGATGACGATCGTGAACTGCTCCTTGAGCTCCCCGATCAGGTCCTCGATGGCCAGGGTGGAGATCGGGTCGAGGGCGGAGCAGGGCTCGTCCATCAGCAGGACCTCGGGCTCGACCGCGATGGCGCGGGCGATGCACAGGCGCTGCTGCTGGCCGCCGGAGAGGCCGGAGCCCGGCTTGTTCAGGCGGTCCTTGACCTCGTTCCAGAGGTTGGCGCCCTTGAGGGAGCGCTCCACGATGTCACCGAGCTGGGACTTCTTGACGTTGCCGTTCAGCCGCAGGCCCGCCGCCACGTTGTCGAAGATCGACATGGTGGGGAAGGGGTTGGGGCGCTGGAAGACCATGCCGACGGTGCGGCGCACCGCGACCGGGTCGACGCCGGCGCCGTAGAGGTTCTCGTCGTCCAGCAGGACCTTGCCCTCGACGCGGCCGCCGGGGGTGACCTCGTGCATGCGGTTGAGGGTGCGCAGGAAGGTGGACTTGCCGCAGCCGGAGGGGCCGATGAAGGCGGTCACCGAGCGCGGTTCCACGGTCATCGAGATGTCGTCGATGGCCTTGTGGGTGCCGTAGAAGGCGGACAGTCCGCTGACGTCGATTCGCTTCGCCATGGTGGTCACTTCGCTTTCATTGGTCGCGTCAGCGACCGGTCTTCGGGGCCTTCCAGCGGGCGATGCCGCGGGCCACCAGATTGAGGATCATGACGAAGGCGATCAGGACGAGCGCCGCTGCCCAGGCCCGGTCGTAGGAGGCTTCACTGCCGACCTTGTACTGCTCCCAGATGTAGAGGGGGAGCGAGGACTGGGCGCCTTCGAAGGGGTTGCCGTTGATCAGCTGGGAGCCGAAGACCAGCAGCATGATCGGGGCGGTCTCGCCGGCGATGCGGGCGACGGCCAGCATCAGGCCGGTGGAGATGCCGCCGATGGCGGTGGGGAGCACGACCTTGAGGATCACGCGCCACTTCGGCACACCGAGGGCCAGGGCGGCCTCGCGCAGCTCGTTCGGGACGAGCTTGAGCATCTCCTCGGTGGAGCGGACCACGACCGGCATCATCAGGATCGACAGGGCCATCGCGCCGGCGAAGCCGGAGGGGCCGAAGCCGAGCATCAGGTTCCAGGTCGTCAGGATGAACAGGCCCGCGACGATGGAGGGGATGCCCGTCATGACGTCGACGAAGAAGGTGACGGCCTTCGCGAGGCGGCCCTTGCCGTACTCGACGAGGTACACGGCGGTCAGCAGGCCGATGGGGGCCGCGATCAGCGTGGCGAGGGCGACCTGCTCCAGGGTGCCGAGCAGGGCGTGGTAGACGCCGCCGCCCGCCTCGAAGCTGGTCACGCCGTTCATCGAGTGGGACAGGAAGTCGCCGTCGAGCACCTTGAGGCCGCGGCTGACGGTGGTCCAGATCAGCGAGAGCAGCGGGATGACCGCGAGGACGAAGCAGACCCAGACGAGGGAGGTCGCGACGCGGTCCTTGGCCTGGCGGCGGTTCTCGACCACCGCGCTGGAGGCGTAGGTGACGAGGACGAACAGCAGCGCCGCGATCAGGCCCCACTGGATCTTGCTCTGGAGGCCGAGGACCAGGCCGGTGCCGATGCCGAGCGCCACGGAGAGGACGGCGATGCCGGCGGGCGCCCAGCGGGGCAGGCCCCCGCGGGTGAGGCCGGAGGAGGCGTGGGACCTCGGGGCCCGGGTGGGCCGCTGGTCCTGGAGTGCGTGGCTCATCAGGCGTTCGCCCCCGAGAAGTCCTTGCGGCGGGCGATGATCAGCCGGGCCGCGCCGTTGACCAGCAGGGTGAGCAGGAAGAGGACCAGGCCGGATGCGATCAGCGCGTCCCGGCCGAACTCGTTGGCCTCGTCGAACTTCGCGGCGATGTTCTGCGCGAAGGTGCCGCCGCCCGGGTCGAGGATGTGCAGCGAGATGAGGAAGCTCGGGGAGAGGACGGTCGCGACGGCCATGGTCTCGCCGAGGGCGCGGCCGAGGCCGAGCATGGAGGCGGAGATGACGCCGGAGCGGCCGAAGGGCAGCACCGACATGCGGATGACCTCCCAGCGGGTCGCGCCGAGGGCCAGGGCGGCCTCCTCGTTCATGCGCGGGACCTGGAGGAAGACCTCGCGGCTGACGCTGGTCACGATCGGCAGGATCATGATCGCGAGCAGGATGCCGACGGTGAAGAGCGAGCGGGCGACGCTGACCTGGGTCTTGTCGAAGACGTACGTCCATCCCAGGTACTGGTCGAGCCAGAGGTTCAGCCCGTTCAGCTGCGGCACGAGGAAGAGCGCGCCCCAGATGCCGTAGATGATCGACGGTACGGCGGCCAGCAGGTCGACCACGTAGGCCAGGGGCGCCGCCAGCTTGCGCGGGGCGTAGTGCGAGATGAACAGAGCGATGCCGACGGCGATCGGGACGGCGATGGCCATCGCGATGATCGAGCTGACGACGGTGCCGAAGAGGAGGACGGCGATGCCGAAGACAGGGGGGTTGGCCGACGCGTTCCAGTCGAAGGTGGTGAGGAAGTTGCCCTCGTTCTTCGACAGGGCTATCGAGGCCCGGTAGGTGAGGAAGACGGCGATCGACGCCATGATCACCAGGAGCAGGATGCCGGATCCCTTGGAGAGCCCGGCGAAGATCTTGTCACCGGCGCGGCCGGTGGACCTTGCGCTCGCGGAGACAGGCGGAGGCGTGTCCAGCTGGGTGGGTGTGGTGGAAGCCATGGTCTTTCCGGTCTGTGTGGGGAGCGAGCCCCCTGGCGGCGGTGCACCGGATGTCCCCCCGGGTGGAGGGGGAGGGTCCCGGGGTGCCGGCTGCCCGGACGGGGGCGGCCGGCACCTCGGGGGGTGGGACTAGCCCAGCGAGTTGACGACCTCGCGGACCTTGGCGTTGATCTCGGCAGGGATCGGCGCGTAGCCGTTCTCCAGGAGGATTTTCTGGCCGGCGTCCGAGGCGGTGTAGTTCAGGAAGGACTTCACGGTCGGCAGGGTCTCGGGCTTGTTGCCCTTGTCGCAGACGACCTCGTAGGTGACCAGGACGATCGGGTAGGCACCCTCGGCCTTGGTGGTGTAGTCGAGCTTGAGGGCCAGGTCGGAGCCGGTGCCGGCGATCTTGGCGGCGGCGATGGCCTTGGAGGCGTTCTCGCCGGTGGCCTTGACCGGGGCCGCGGCGCCCGTGTTCAGGTCGACCGTCTTGATGTTCTGCGAGGTGGCGTACGAGAGCTCGAAGTAGCCGATGGAGCCGTCGACCTGCTTGACCTGGGTCGCGACACCGGAGGAGCCGGAGGCGCCGAGGCCGCCCGGGGCGGGCCACTTCTTCGCGGCCTCGTGCGGCCACGCGTCACCGGCGGTGGCCTTGAGGTACTTGCCCAGGTTCTCGGTGGTGCCCGAGTCCTCGGAGCGGTGGAAGTGCTGGATGGCGGTGGAGGGGAGCGTGACGCCGGGGTTCAGCTTCTTGATCGCCTCGTCGTCCCACTTCTTGATCTTGTCGTTGAAGATGTTGGCGATCGTGGGGGCGTCGAGGTTCAGCTTGTCCACGCCGGCGATGTTGAAGCCGAGCGCGATCGGGCCGCCGACCATCGGCAGGTCGATGCCCTGGCCGCCGGTGCAGATCTTCTTGGACTCCTCGACCTGCTCCGGCTTCAGCGCCGAGTCGGAGCCGGCGAAGCCCACGGTGCCCTGGTTGAAGGCGACGATGCCCTCACCGGAGGAGGAGGACTTGTAGTTCACCTCGACGCCGGAGCAGGCGGCCATGTAGTTCTTCACCCACAGGTCGACCGCGTTCTTCTGCGCGGAGGAGCCGGAGGCGAGCAGCTTGCCCTTGGCGCCTTCGCACTTGATGTCGCCCGCGGCGGCGGCGGAGGGCTTCGTGGTGCCGTCACCGGTCTTGCTGTTGTCGTCCGAGCCGCACGCCGTGAGGACCAGGGCGCCGGACACGACGAGCGCCCCGAGGGCGGAGGCACGAAGCATGCTCTTGCGCTGAAGCTTCACTTTCGGGTGTTCCTTCCAGAAGCCGCCGGCCGCTTTCTGTATCGGGGCGGCGTGCGAGAGGACGAAGAGGACTGCGTTCCGTTGCGCGGGGAACCGCTCGGCGCTGCGGGCGGTTCTCTCCGTGCACGACTGAAATTAGGCAGAACAGGTGAAGCAGCCGACCGGCCCGAGTGAACGGACGGTGAACCGTGGCGGACGACCCGGTGCGTTCCGGCCGTTCCGCATGCGGCTGTCATCATCCGTCACCCCGCCGTTATCCCGATGTGACCGCCGGCTCCCGGAGCCAGACCCGGTGGAAGTCGAGCCGGGCCGCCTCGACCTCGTGGCGCTGGTCGGCGTGCAGGACACCGAGGGCGTAGGCCGTGGCCGGGGCGATGCGCGGGGTGCGGGCGGCCGTGGCGGAGGCGGCCGCGGCCTCGGCGGCGTCCCGGTGGCGGTCCAGGGCGCGGCTCGCGGCCGCGGGGCGGGTGACGTCCTCGCCGAGGGCCTCCCGCGCGTACCGGTGGACCCGCAGCAGGCGGCGTACCTCGTTCCAGCGGCCGTCGTGGTCCGCGTCGTACGGGCTCGGGGCGCTCTCGCGGCCGCCGGCCGGGGGCAGCGCGGTGACCGCGGCCGACAGTCGGGTTTCGGCCACCTCCGCGAGGGGGAGCAGGACGTCCGCCACCCGGCCCCGGGCCGCGACGGCGTCGAGCGGGACTTCCGAGGCGAGCACCGCCACCGCGTCGGCCACCGCGTGGAAGCGGGAGGAGCCGAGCGCCTGGAGGGTGGCCGAGTGGGCCCGCGTACGCGCCAGGGTCAGCTGGCGCTCCAGCAGCGCCCCCGCGCGGGCCGAGCCCACCGTGAGCGCGCCGGCGGCGCCGCCGCGCGGGGCCGGGACCTCCGGTGAGCCCGACAGCCGGTGCAGGGCGTCCATGAGCCGGGTCAGCCGGGCGGCGTACGCGTGCTCGTCGGCCAGGGTCGACGACAGCCACACCAGCTCGGTGCGCAGCCGGTCCGCCCAGGCCGGCTCGGTCACCGTACGGAAGGTGGCGAGGGAGCCGCTGATGCGGCGCGCGGCCCCCCGCAGGCCGCGCGCCGGGACGGTCGATTTCAGCCGCTGG
>NZ_JBEYVX010000122.1:0-14376 GCF_040644195.1 Streptomyces sp. NPDC047014
CCAGGGCCGCCGGACGGGGCGGGCGCCCCCGGCGGGCGGGCCCCGGCGGGGTCCACCCGGGCCGCCAGCCAGAGGATGTCGGCGATCTCCTCGGGCCCGATGCCGGGGCCGGGGGCCGCGTCCTCGGTGCCGGCGGCGAGCGCGGCGAGCAGGTCCTCGATCACGCCGTGGGCCCGGTCAGCCGCTGCATGACGGTGTCGAGGAACTGCCTGCGGTCGGCGGGCGCGGACCAGGCTCCGGCCAGGCGCAGCTGGATGGCGTTGAGGAGCTGGTCGGTGGCCAGGTCCCCCTCGGCGCCGCGGTCGAGGAAGGCCCGGACGAGGTCCGCGTACTCGGCGTGCTCCTCGATGTCCACGCCGAGCCGTTGGCGCACGATGCGGGCCAGCTTCTCCGGGCCGGGCTGCTCCAGGTGGAGGCGGACGCAGCGGCGCAGGAAGGCGGGCGGGAAATCGCGTTCGCCGTTGCTGGTGAGGACGACGACGGGGAAGTGTCGGCACTGCACGCGGCCCTGGGTGATGCGCACGGTGGCCTCGGGGTCGTCCTCGGTGCCGATGGCGACCGCGGGTTCCTCCTGGGCCAGGCGGGCGAGTTCGGGGATGAGGAAGCCGCCGTCCTCGAAGACGGTGAGGAGGTCGCCGGGGAGGTCGATGTCGCTCTTGTCGATCTCGTCGACGAGCAGCACGCGCGGGCGGGTCTGCGGCAGCAGGGCGGTGCCGAGCGGCCCGAGGCGCAGGTAGCGGGAGATCGACGGCCCGCCCGCGGCGACCGGCCGGTCGGTGGTGCCCGGGGTGCGCAGCTGCTCCAGGCCGGCTTCCTGGAGGCGGCCGACGGCGTCGTAGAGGTAGAGCCCGTCGCGCAGTACGGTGCGGCTGGTGACCGGCCAGTGCAGTACGGGGCCCAGGGCGAGGTCGGCGGCGATGCTGTAGGCGAGGGTGGATTTGCCGACGCCGGGCCTGCCGGTGATCAGCAGGGGCCTGCGCAGGTGCAGGGCGGTGTTGACGACGTCGGTCTCGGGTCCGTCCGGTACGTAGCCCTCGCCGCGCCGCCGGGTGCGCTCCCAGGCCGGTCCCGCGCAGCCGGGGGGCGCGTAGCCGGGGTCGGGGAGGCCGGTGAAGTCCCGCCAGGGCGGCGGGGATCCGGTCTCCAGGCGGGTGCGCCGGTCCTCGCCGGGGCCGCTGCCGTGGTACAGCCACCAGTCCTTCGCCACTGCCTCTGCCTCCATCGTCGGTGTCGGTGTCGCCGTCCGTCAGTGGTCGGGGTGTCAGGCCAGGGACCGGAAGCCCGGTGCGTCGTCGGGATCGTCCCACAGGAGCACCAACTGGTCTTCTTCCGGCGGCCGTTGGCAGGCGCGCACGGCCGCTGCGGCCGCGCCGGCGGCCGCCCGGCGCATCTCGCGCACGCGGGCGGGCAGCGCGAGCACGTCCAGGGCGCCCGGGTCCGGGCGGCCGTCGGGGCCGGCCGGTGCGAGCAGGTCGAGCAGGGCGGGCGCGGGGGTGCCGCCGCCGCGCCGCCAGACCGCCACGGGGATGCCGCCCTCGATGACAGCCTCCAGCAGCCCGGCGTGCGGGGCGGCCGTCGTGTGCGCCAGGACGCAGGCGGGCGCCGGGCCCTCGGCCAGCTCCATGCCGAGCCCGTCGTGGACCTCGTGCTCCTCCACCACCCGGACGGCCTCGGGGTGCCGTCCGCCGCGGCCGTGCAGCCAGCGCCAGCTGGCGTGCCATTCGGCGCGGCTGCCGTCGCGCTCCTGCGGGCAGCGCACCACCACCTGGTGGAGCAGCCCGAGGGCGCGGGCCCGGCCGGCCGGGCCGCGGGGCACCGGCCACTGGTCGAAGCCGGTGTCCAGCAGGGCGTAGGGCACGTCGAACTCGATCCGGTCCACGGCCGTGAAGGTCCGCCGCCCGTACCGGTCGCCGTCCTGCGGCGGGGCGCCCAGGTGCGCGAGCCGCCGGACGAGTTCCCGGCGTACGGAGTCCAGCGCGACCGGCGCGCCCTCCGACTCCCAGACCTGCTCGGTGCGGTCGCCGCGCAGCCAGATCCGGGCCAGGAAGCCGGGTTCCCCGCCGGGCGGCTCCTCCAGCCGGACGTGGACCACGCACGTGCGCGGCGGGGGCGGGGGCGGCGGCAGCACGGGCAGGCCGAGGCGTTCGCGGGTGGCGGCCACCCACTCCCCCAGCCGCCGCGCCCACCGGGTGTCTCCTTCGGCGGCGGCCCGGTCCGCGAGGTGGCGTACGAAGGGCACCGCCAGCGGCATCCCGCCCCGCCCGCCCTGGCGTTCGTCCAGGTCCTGGGCGACCTCCAGCAGGCCGTCCCCGGGCAGTCCGCCGCCGACGGGGGTGGTGCAGCCGGCCGCCGTGAACGCCCACGCGTAGGCGTCGTACGCGCCGCGCGGCAGCTCGCGTCCGGCGAACAGCTCGCCGAGGCCGTCCCACGCCCGCTGGTCGAGCCGGGCCGCGCCGGACAGCAGTGCTCCGGAGGGGTCCTCGTCGAGGAAGGAGCAGGCGTCCCAGTCCCGGTCCACGACGAACTGCGGGAGCTGCCAGCCCTCGCCGCGCGCCCGCAGCTCCTGGAAGGCGCGGTGGATGCTGCGGGCGGCGAGCGGGAGCCCGCCGACGCTCTCGCGGACGGAGTGCCCGCCGAGTTCGTGCAGCAGGGCCTCGGTGAAGCGGCCCGCGCCGCGCTCGGCGTCGTTCTGCGCGGCCTCGCCCTCGCGGGAGGCGTAGAGCCGGAACTGCCGGCGGCCCGGGACGGAGATCCCGCCGCCGTAGTCGGTGGTGCCGAAGTTCCAGCGGGCGTCGCGGGGCGCGTCCACGCGGCAGGAGTCGACCAGTGCGGCCTGGAGCGGGAAGCTGCGCTGCTTGACGAGGTCGGTGCGCCACCAGCGCAGCGCCGAGTCGAGGTTGAGGTGGCGGATCTGGCTGGGGCGGGCGTCGGCGCAGGGCAGCATCAGCTCCTGGCGGGGGCCGAGGTAGCCGTGCCCGGCCCAGAAGATCCACAGCAGGTCCCCGTCGCACTGCGGGAGTTCGTCGAGCAGTGCGGCCTTGACGTTCTCCTCGGTGGCGGGCCGGCAGGCGGTGCGCAGGGCGGCCATGGCCGGGGAGTCCGACCAGTCGAGGGTGTCCGGTGCGTCCAGCGGGGACAGCAGCAGCCGGAGGTTGCCGGGCGGGACCTGGGCGGGGCCGGTCAGCCAGCGGGCGAAGCGCAGGGCGTCGCGGGCCGGGCCGCGCAGGTTCCAGCGGTGGCTGATGTCGTAGCGCTCGACCCCGGCGACCAGCGCGAAGGTGCGCTGCGGTCCGAGGGCCGGGGGCAGGAAGGCGGGGATCACCCGTTCTCCGCGCCGTCCCCCGACCCGCTCACCGGCCCGTTCTCCGCCCCGCTCTCCGGCCCGTCCTCCGCCCCGCTCACCGCCCGCCGGATCCGCTCGTAGAGGGTGTCCTGCTTCCAGTAGGCGCTGTGGCAGGCCGGGAAGGGCTGGCGGCTGCCGATCTCGTGGTCGGTGACGCGGGGGTCGCCGGGGAAGACGGGCCCGGCGAGGTAGGAGAGCATGTCCTGCCGGTCGTAGATGTTGAGCCAGCGCGGGAAGCCGTACGGCAGCTTCGCGCCCGGTTCGAGCGCGGCGAGCGCGCCGAGCTCGTGCAGGAAGGGCGCCTGGGAGCCGACGGTGACCAGCAGTTCCACCCCGGGCACGGCCTCCCCGCGGGCGGCGTCCTCCGCGAGCAGGTCCACCAGGGCGACCCCGCCGAGGCTGTGCCCGATGAGTACGGCCGGCCCGGGGGCGGCGGCGATCCGGGAGCGCAGGAAGGCGCGCAGGTCCTGGCCGCGGGCCTGGTAGCGCAGGATGTCGCCGAGGGCGGGGGTGGCGCCGGCGGTGAGGGAGCCGCGCCAGGCGTTGAGCAGGGGCTGCGTGGTGACCCGCAGGGCGAGCCGGCCGAGGACGGCGGCGGCCCGCGCTCCGGGGACCCGGGCGTCGCCGCCGAGCCGGGTGGTGAGCAGTTCGACGAGGCGGTCGCGCTCGGCGCCGGTGCAGTCGGCGTCGGCCCCGGCGTCGGCCAGCGCGGCGGCGGCGACGGCCCGGGCGAGGGCGGCGGCCAGCTCGCGGGCCTGCGCCGCGCCGCCGGCCCGTTCCGCGGCGCGGGCGGCCTCGGCGGAGCCGGCGGTGGAGGCCAGGGCGGCGGGGTATCCGGCGGCGAGGCCGGTGCCGTGCAGCAGGGCGCCGAGTTCGTCTCCGGGGTACGGCGGAGCGGGCGGCAGTCCGGCCAGCCGGGCGAGCACCCCGGCTCCGGCGGCGCGCACGCCGGGCATCGCGAAGGGGTCGTCCTCCTCGTACGGGGCATCGGCTCCGGTCTCCTGGCCCGGGGTGCCGAAGCCGGCCTCGGCCAGGACCCGTAGCTCGCACAGCGGATCGGCGAGCAGCAGGGCCCATTCGGCGGTGGCGGCGTCCCCGGGGGCGTCGGCGCCGGGTCCGGGCCGCATGCCGGGCACGGAGCGGCCGCCCGCGCCGAGGGTGGCGCCGAAGCGGTCGCCCCAGTAGCAGGAGTCGACGGTGGCACCGGGGAAGCGGGCGGTCAGCCCGTCGCGGACCAGGGCGGACAGCCGGTCGTGCCGCTCGCGCCGTACCCCCGTGCCGTGGACAAAGAGAAAACGCATCGCCGCCCCGCCCCCTCGCGCAGTTCGCCCCGCCCGGGGCACGATAGCGCCGTGCGCCCGGCCGGGTGGGGGGAACGCCCGGTTCGGCCCTGGCGGCGGCCCGCGAGCGCCGGGCGGAAGGCACGCGCGGGCCGGTGGGGCGGGTTGTGAGGACGGACACGTGCCGGCCGCGGAACCCGGGCGGGGATCCCCCCATCGAACGGAGCGTCGGACGCGTACGCGGGTGGAGGGGACAGATGTCCAGCAGGGTTGGGGAGCGGGATCGGAGGCGGGAACGGGGGCGGGGGCTCGGCCGGACCGTCGCCCGCGGCTCCGTCATGATCGGGCTGCTGTGCGCCCTGGTCCTCGCGGGCGCCGGTTACGTGGCCTGGGAGCTGCGCGCCCTCGCCGCCCACCGCGCCGACGGCGATCCCGCGCAGGGCTACTACCAGCAGGACCCCGAGCGCGCGGACCGGACCGCCTCGGCCGTGCGGGACGGGATCCTCCGCGAGGACCCGGAGCCCCCGACGGACGCCGCGGCCTTCGCCGAGCCCGGCGGCGGCCGCCGCTCCGGCGGCTGGCAGCCCTCCGAGCCGCTGGAGGCCCGCCCGGCCCCGGCCGAGCCCACGGCCGGGGCGCTCTTCTCCCCCGGCAACGACGGCGACCCCGACCACCACTGCTCGGGGGTCGTGGTGCACTCCCCCGGCGGTGATCTCGTGGCCACCGCCGCGCACTGCGTGTACGGGGGCGGCTTCCGGACGAACCTGGCCTTCGTGCCGGGCTACCGGGACGGGGTCGCGCCCTTCGGCGTCTGGGTGCCCACCCGGATCGACGTGGACCCGGCCTGGGCCGAGGACCAGGACCCGGACGCGGACGTCGCCTTCGTACGCGTACGCCGCCCCGGCTTCCCCGGGCAGCGGCTGGAGGACGTCACCGGCGCCCGGACCCTCGCCTTCGGCGCTGCCCTGCCCGCGCCGGCCCGGCTCATGGGCTACCCGAACGTCTCCGAGCAGCCGCTGGACTGCCGGACCACGGCCCGCCCGGCGGGGCCCACGCAGCTCCGGCTGGACTGCGCGCACGTCCCCAACGGGACGAGCGGCGGCCCGGTGCTGACCGAGCGCAACGCGTTGATCGGTGTGATCGGCGGCCGGGACGGCGGGGGCGACGACGAGACCTCGTACAGCGTGTACTTCGGCGACCGGATGCGGGCCCTGTACGAGCGGTCGACGCAGCACTGAGCCCGGCCGCCTGCGCGCGCCCCGGCCCGCGCAGGGCTCCGTATCAGCGGGGCAGGGCCGCGTACGAGACGCCCGTCAGCCGTTCCGAGGCCGCCCACAGCTCCTCGCCGGCCGCGTCGTCCAGGGTCCACCCCGCCCGCCAGGAGGCCGCGGGCGCCCCGCGCCAGCCGAAGCGCGGGCCGATGAAGGCGTCCTGGCCGACGCCGGGCGCGGTGGCCGCGTACAGGCTGGGCAGCGCGCCCGAGGCGGTCGGCTGGGCCAGGACCGCGTCACCGAGGGCCGCCAGCCGCGAGGTGAGGGTACGGCCCTCCAGCGCGGCCGCTCCGGCGTGCAGGTTGCTGGAGGCGTAGCCGGGGTGGGCCGCGGCAGCGGTGATCCGGCCGCCCGCGGCGGTGAAGCGGCGGGCCAGCTCGTGCGTGAACAGCAGATTGGCGGTCTTGGAGCGGCCGTAGGCGCTCCAGCGGCGGTAGCCGGCCGCGCTGTCCGCGCTGCCGAACCCGCCGGTCCCGGCCGGGCCGGCCGGCCCGGAGGGGATCCGCCCGAGGACGTGGAAGCCGCTGGAGACGTTGACGATGCGGGCCCCGGCGGGCGCGGCCCGCAGCCGTGGCAGCAGCAGCCCGGTGAGCGCGAAGTGCCCGAGGTGGTTGACCCCGAACTGCGTCTCGAAGCCGTCGGCGGTCCGCCCGAACGGCAGCGCCATCACCCCCGCGTTGTTCACCAGCAGGTCGAGGGCGGCCCGCCGCTCCCCGTAGGCGGCCGCGAACTCCCGTACGGACCCCAGATCGGCCAGGTCCAGCGGCAGGAACTCCGCCTCAGCGCCCGGCACCTCCGCGCGCAGCCGGACCACGGCGGCCCGGCCGCGGGCGGCGCTGCGGCAGGCCAGCACCACGGCCGCCCCGCGGCGGGCGAGCTCCCGGGCGGTCACATAGCCGATGCCGCTGTTCGCGCCGGTCACGACGGCGGTCCGGCCGCTCTGGCCGGGAATGTTCGCGGTGGTCCAGCCGGACATGGCAGCTCCCTCGTCGCACGGTCGCCCACCGAGCGTAGACCGGGGCCCGCGGCGGCCCGTACCAGGGTGGGCGCGGACGGCGGAACCGCAGGCCAGTAGGCTGCGGGTCCGCCCTCCGTCCCTTCCCGTCCCCGAGGTACCGCGCAGTGAGCTCCGCACCGCCCCCCGCACCCGTGACGGTCGTCGGCCTCGGCGCCGACGGCTGGGCCGGGCTCACCGCCGCCGCCCGGGCCGCGCTGTCCTCGGCCGAGGTGCTGATCGGCGGGCCGCGCCAGCTGGACCTGCTGCCGGCCGCCGACTGCCCCGGCGAGCGGGTGGCCTGGCCGAGCCCGCTGCGCCCGGCCGTCCCGAAGCTCATGGCCGAGCACTCCGGCCGCCGGATCGCGGTCCTGGCCAGCGGCGACCCGATGTTCTACGGCATCGGCCGCGCCCTCGCCGAGGAGCTGGGGCCCGGCGCGCTGCGCGTGCACCCGCACCCCTCGTCGGTGTCCTACGCCTGCGCCCGGCTGGGCTGGCCCGTGGAGGACACCGAGGTGGTCACCGTGGTGGGCCGCCCGGTGGCCCGGCTGGCGGCCGCCCTGCACGAGGGGCGCCGGGTGCTGGTGCTCAGCGCCGGGACCGCCTCCCCGGCGGAGATCGCCGCGCTGCTGCGGGAGCGGGGCTTCGGCCCGAGCCGGATGCGGGTGCTGGAGCAGCTGGGCTCCGAGCGCGAGGACGCGTACGAGGGCCACGCGGACGGCTGGGACCACGCGCCGGGCGATCCGCTGAACGTGGTGGCCGTCGACTGCCGCCGGGACCGCGCGCACCCGGCGCCGCGCCTGGGCGCAACCCCCGGCCTGCCGGACGCCGCGTACGAGCACGACGGGCAGCTCACCAAGCGCCATGTTCGGGCGGCGACCCTGTGCGCGCTGGCCCCAGCGCCCGGCGAGCTGCTGTGGGACATCGGCGGCGGCTCCGGTTCCATCGGCATCGAGTGGATGCGTACGCACCCCTCCTGCCGTGCGGTGGCGGTGGAGCGCGTCCCGGAGCGGGCCGCGCGGATCACCCGTAACGCGGCGGCGCTGGGCGTGCCCGGACTGCGCGTGGTCGTCGGCTCGGCGCCGGGGGCGCTGGAGGGGCTGCCGGCCCCCGACGCGGTGTTCATCGGCGGCGGGCTGACCGCCCCGGGGCTGCTGGACGCGGTCTGGTCGGCGCTGGCGCCGGGCGGCCGGCTGGTGGTGAACACGGTCACGCTGGAGTCGGAGGCGGTGCTCGCCGAGCGCTACCGGCGGCACGGCGGCGAGCTGGTGAAACTGGCCGTGGCGCATGCCGTCCCGGTCGGCGGGTTCACGGGCTGGCGGCAGGCGATGCCGGTCACGCAGTGGTCGGTGACGAAGCCGGTGACGGCGGCGCGAGCGGTGACGGAGACGGCGATGGCGACGCCGATGGCGATGGCGACGGACGAGAAGGATCAGACATGACCGTGTACTTCATCGGTGCGGGCCCCGGCGCCGCCGACCTGATCACGGTGCGCGGTGCCCGGACCCTGGCCGCCGCGCCCGTGTGCCTGTACGCCGGCAGCCTCGTGCCGCGCGAGCTGCTGGCCGAATGCCCGCCGGACGCCCGGCTGGTGGACACCGCGCAGCTGAACCTGGACGAGATCGTCGCCGAATGCGTACGGGCGCACGAGGCGGGCCAGGACGTGGCGCGGCTGCACTCCGGTGACCCGTCGATCTTCAGCGCGGTGGCCGAGCAGATGCGCCGGCTGGACGCGGCGGGCATCCCCTACGAGGTGGTGCCCGGAGTCCCGGCCTTCGCCGCCGCGGCCGCCGCCCTCAAGCGGGAGCTGACGGTGCCCACCGTGGGCCAGACCGTCATCCTGACCCGGATCGCCCAGCAGGCCACCCCGATGCCGCCCGGCGAGGACCTGGCCACGCTGGGCCGCAGCGGCGCCCTGCTGGTCCTGCACCTGGCCACGCGCTATGTGGACCGCGTGGTGGAGGAGCTGCTGCCGCACTACGGGGCCGAGTGCCCGGTGGCGGTGGTGGCGATGGCCAGCCGCCCCGACGAGCTGATCCTGCGCGGCACGCTGACCGATATCGCGGCCCAGGTGAAGGAGGCGGGCCTGGTCCGCACGGCCGTGATCGTGGTGGGCCGCACGCTCGGCGCGGAGCAGTTCCGCGACAGCCACCTGTACTCCCCCGAGCGCGACCGGCATGTCTGCTGAACCGGCGCCCCTCCCCGCCCGTCACGTCCTGGTCCTGGGCGGCACGACGGAGGCCCGCCGCCTCGCGGAGGCACTGGCCGCCGACCCGTCCTGCCAGGTGACCACGTCGCTGGCGGGCCGGGTCGCCGCGCCCGTGCTCCCGCCGGGCGGCACCCGGATCGGCGGCTTCGGCGGCATCGCGGGCCTCGCGGCGTGGATTGTCGCGCACGACGTCACCCATGTGGTCGACGCCACCCATCCGTTCGCGGAGCGGATGAGCTTCCACGCCGCCGAGGCGGAGGCCCTCACCGGGGTCCCGCTGGTGGCGCTGCGGCGCCCCGGCTGGACCCCGGAGCCGGGGGACGACTGGACCTTCGTGGACTCGCTGGACGAGGCGGCCGCCCGGCTGCCCGCCCTGGGCTCCCGCGCGTTCCTGACCACCGGGCGGATGGGCCTGCACGCCTTCGCGCACCTCACGGACACCTGGTTCCTGGTGCGTTCGGTGGACCCTCCGCAGGCGCCGGTGCCGCCGCGTCTGGAAGTCCTGCTCGCACGGGGCCCGTTCGGCCTGGACGACGAGCGGGAGCTGATCGCCCGGCACCGTGTCGACGTCCTGGTGACGAAGGACAGCGGCGGCTCGGCCACCGCCCCCAAGCTGACCGCCGCCCGCGAGGCGGGCATCCCGGTGCTGGTGGTCCGCCGCCCGGCGGTCCCGGAGGGCGTACGGGAGACCGGCTCCGTCGAGGCCGTCCTGGACTGGCTGCTGGGCCGGGGACCGGCGGGCGGGGCGCGGCCCTGAGGAAAAGGCGTTGCCCGGCGCCGCGGGCTGCCGTTGGGTGGGGAGCATGACCGAACTGCGTACCGACCGCCTCCTGCTGCGCCGCTGGCGCGACTCCGATCTCGGCCCGTGGGCGGAGATGAACGCCGACCCCGAGGTACGCCGCCATCTGGGCGCCCTCCTCACCCGCGAGCAGAGCGAGGCGTCGGTCCGGCGGTTCGAGGCCGCCTTCGACCGGCGGGGCTACGGCTGGTGGGCGGTGGAGGTCCGGGCCACGGGCGCGTTCATCGGCTTCGCGGGCCTGGACGAGGTGGACGGGAACATGCCCTTCACCGGGGTCGAGACCGGCTGGCGCCTCGCCCGCCCGGCCTGGGGCCACGGCTACGCGACGGAGGCCGCCCGCACGGTCCTGTCCCACGCCTTCGACGTCCTCGGTCTCCCCGAGGTCCTGGCCGTGACCACCGCGGACAACCTCCGCTCGCAGGCGGTGATGACCCGCCTCGGCATGACCCGCGACCCGGCGGAGGACTTCGACGACCCGGACGCCCCGGAGGGCCCCCTGCGCCCGAACGTCCTCTTCCGCCTCCCGCGGACGGCTTCCTGAACCGGCCCCCGCCGCAGAGGGCGGAGGCCGGTGCGGCCGGTCACGGGTAGCGGCGGGGGGTCCAGGTGAGGCGGGTGCCGTCGGGGCGGGTGCTGAGCCGCGTCTGCGAGGAGCCGATCAGGAGGATCGTGCGCATGTCGACCTCGGAAGGCTCCAGCTCCGCGAGCGTGAGGATCCGTACGGACTGCTCCGGGCCGCCCACGTCGCGCGCGACGACCACCGGGGTCTGCGGCGAGCGCAGTTCCAGCAGCAGTTCGCGGGCCTGTGCCACCTGCCAGGTGCGGCTGCGCGAGCCGGGGTTGTAGAGGGCCAGGACCAGATCGGCCGCGGCGGCGGCGCGCAGGCGTTCCGCGATGACCTCCCACGGCTTGAGCCGGTCGGAGAGGGAGACCGTCGCGTAGTCGTGGCCGAGCGGCGCCCCGGCCGCGGCGGCGGCCGCGTTGGCGGCGGTCACGCCCGGCAGGACCCGGACGGGCACGTCCGCGTACTCCGGCTGGGCGGCCACCTCCAGGACGGCCGTGGCCATCGCGAAGACGCCCGGGTCGCCGCCGGAGACCACGGCCACCCGCCGGCCGCGGCGGGCCAGGTCGAGGGCGAACTCGGCGCGCTCGGACTCCACCTTGTTGTCCGAGCCGTGCCGGACCTGGCCCGGCTTCACCGGCACCCGGTCCAGGTAGGTGGTGTACCCCACCAGTACCTCGGCGTCCGCGAGCGCCCGCCGCGTCTGCGGGGTGAGCCACAGCGGGCCGGCCGGGCCGGTGCCGACCACCACGACCTCGCCGGGCCCGGACGGCACGCTGCCCGGGTTGCCGATCCGGCTGGGCACGACGGCGACGGCGAAGTACGGCACGCTGCCGGCGTCCGTGTCCGCGAGGGAGCCGGTGCGCTCACCGGCCATGGTGGCGCGCTCGACGTAGCGGGCCTCCGCGAGCCGCCCGCTGGCCTCCATCGCCCCGCGCACGGCGGGGAAGGTCCGGCCGAGCTTCATCACGACGGCCGAGTCGGTGGCCGCGAGCCGGGCGGTGAGCTCGTCCTCCGGGAGCGTGCCGGGGAGGATCGTCAGTACCTCCTCGCCCTCGACCAGCGGCGTCCCGAGCCGCGCGGCGGCGGCGCTGACCGAGGTCACACCGGGCACGACCTCGGTCTCGTACCGCTCCGCGAGCCGCTTGTGCATGTGCATGTACGAGCTGTAGAAGAGCGGATCGCCCTCCGCGAGCACGGCCACGGTCCGCCCGGCGTCCAGGTGGGCGGCGAGCCGGTCGGCGGCCGAGGCGTAGAACTCCTCCATCGCGCCCTGGTAGCCGCCGGGGTGGTCGGTGGTCTCGGTGGTGACCGGGTAGACCAGCGGCTCCTCGATGTGGCTCTCGCGCAGGTGCTTGGCGGCGATCGAGCGGGCGATGGAGCGGCCGTGGCGGGCGCTGTGGTAGGCGACGACGTCCGCCTGACCGATCACCTCGACGGCCCGCAGCGTCATCAGATTCGGGTCGCCGGGGCCGAGGCCGACGCCGTAGAGGCGTCCCTTGGGCGTGGCCTGGTCGGCGGTGGTCCGGTCGGCGGTGGGCTGCGGGGCGGTGGTCCGGTCGGCGGTGGGCTGCTCGGCGCTCATTCGGCCACGCTCGCGATGGCGTTGAGGGCGGCGGCGGCGATGGCGCTGCCGCCGCGGCGGCCGCGCACGATCAGGTGGTCGAGCCCGGAGGGGTGGGCGGCGAGGGCGTCCTTGGACTCGGCGGCGCCGATGAAGCCGACGGGCACGCCGATGACGGCCGCCGGGCGCGGGGCGCCCTCCTCGATCATCTCCAGCAGCCGGAAGAGCGCGGTCGGCGCGTTGCCGACGGCGATCACCGAGCCCTCCAACAGGCCCCGGTCCCGCCAGACTTCGAGGGCGGCGGCGCTGCGCGTCGTACCCATCCGCGCGGCGAGCTCCGGCACCGAGGGGTCGGACAGCGTGCAGATCACCTCGTTGTCGGCCGGCAGCCGCTTGCGGGTGACCCCGCTGGCCACCATCTGCACGTCGCAGAGGATCGGCGCGCCCGCCTCCAGCGCGGCCCGGGCCCGCAGCACGACCTCGGGGGTGTACCCGAGGTCCTGCGGGAGATCGGTCATCCCGCAGGCGTGGATCATGCGCACCGCGACCTGGGCGACCGAGGCGGGCAGCCCGGAGAGATCCGCCTCGGCGCGGATCGTGGCAAAGGACTGGCGGTAGATCGCGGCGCCGTCCTTCTCGTACTGGAACACGGTGTACTCGCTCATTTCTTCACTGCGGGGTCGGTATCGGGCTGGGGCTCTGAGGTGGTCGCACGCGCGGCGGACAGGGCGGCGGCCAGATCGGCGGGACGGTCCCACTCCCGGCCCTGGACGGAGAGCCGGTACGCGCCGCCGTCCTCCGCGGCGAGCACATCCACCCACCGCGTGCCGCGCGGGTGTCCGCAGCGGCGCTCGCAGCCGGACCAGTGCACGGGCAGCTCCCCCCGCGTCCGCTCCACGAGGGCCCGCGCGTCGGCCCGTACGTCGGCCCGGGACTTGGCACAACCGGGCTGCCCGGCACAGGCGGTGACGGACCGCCAGGCCGTATCGGGCGAGAAGGCCAGCCCGGCTTCCCGCAGCAGGTCAAGCCGGTCGGTGCCGCCCGCGTCCGGCAGTACGACGGTACGCCAGGGGGTGATCCGCATCCCGTCCCCCTCGGCCAGCCGCACGAGGACCCGCCACTGGGCGGTGCTCAGCCGGCCGAACGGCGGCAGCACGCACAGCGGATCGCCGGCTCCGGGCGCGGGCGGCGCGGCGTACGGCCACTCCACCGCCTCCACCACCGCGGCCCCGATCCCGGCCCCCGTCAACCGGGCCGCGAACACGCCCTCTTCGAGCCGGTACTGCCCCGGCAGCTCACCGACACGCCAGGCCCGCGTCCCGGCGGCGTCCACGGCATCGAGAAAGTACTCGGCGGCGAGCAGTGCGGCCCGCGGCGCGTCCCGCGAGGCGACGGCCACGGCTCCGGCGGCGGACCCGAGCCGTACGAGGACCCGCTCGCCGGGGGCGTCCGGCCGCCCGAGCACGGTGACGTCCGGCTCCAGGGCGGCCACGTCCCCGCGCCCGTCGTCGAGCGCGAACAGGAACCGCCCGGACAGGGCGGTGACCCGCGTGTTCGCGCAGAGCAGCCGGTCCAGCTCGCGGACCCAGGGCAGCACCGCCGGGGAGGTGGGGGTGGCCACGATGTTCCGTACCCGCTCGTGCGCGGGCGCGGGCAGCAGCCCGGCGGCGTCCAGCAGCTCCCCGAGCCCGGCACCGCACCCGTCGGCGAGCCCGCGCAGCTGCACGTTGCCGCGGGAGGTGAGCTCCAGGTGTCCGTCCCCGAAGCGGTCGGCGGCCACCGCCAGCAGCTCCCCCTGTCGCACACCGAGGGCTCCCCCGGGGATCCGGACCCGCGCGAGGAACCCGTCGTCGGCGGCGTGCAGCCGCAACGCACCGGGGCAGGCGTCACCACGGTCCCGTATGACGGGTTCGTCCCGCGATACGGCGGAGGGCGGCGTGGGCATGGCGGCGAGCATACCCACGTTTCCGACCCCCTGACCTGTGTCCATCACCACCCCAACCCCGAACCGAGACCTGTTCAGCCCCGCGAGCCGAATCCCAGCCCTCAAGATCCAGCCCCGCCCGGATCCCGCCCCGCTGACCACTTCCAGCCCCGCCGCCCAATTCCAGCCCCGCCGGCGTTTGAGGCGCGGGGTCCGGGGCGGAGCCCCGTGCACACGGGCCCGCACCGCCACCCAAATCCGGCCCCTCCCAGGTCCCAGCCCCGTCGGCCCAAATCCAGCCCCGCCAAATCCAGCCTCGCCGGCGTTTGAGGCGCGGGGTCCGGGGCAGAGCCCCGCGCACACGGGCCCGCACCGCCACCCAAATCCGGCCCCTCCCAGGTCCCAGCCCCGTCGGCCCAAATCCAGCCCC
>NZ_JBEYVX010000123.1:0-14045 GCF_040644195.1 Streptomyces sp. NPDC047014
ATCCAGCCCCGCCGGCGTTTGAGGCGCGGGGGTCCGGGGGCGGAGCCCCCGGGACACGGCGCGCGGGCGGCGTTACAGAGCCACGCCCAGGAGGGCGTCCACCGTGCGGGAGACCAGGCCGGGGGCCGATTCGTCGGTGCCGTCGGTGGCGTTCTGCCGCTCCACCCACCGGTCCACCGCCGCCAGCGCGGCAGGGGCGTCCAGGTCGTTCGCCAGGGCCTCGCGGACCTCCTCGACCAGGGCGTCCGCCGGGATCCCGTCCGGCCGGGAGACGGCCGCACGCCACCGCTCCAGCCGGGCCACGGCCTCGGCGAGGACGGCGTCCGTCCACTCCCAGTCCGCCCGGTAGTGGTGCGACAGCAGCGCCAGCCGGATCGCCGCCGGGTCCACCCCCGCCCGCCGCAGCGCGGACACGAAGACGAGGTTCCCCTTCGACTTCGACATCTTCTCGCCGTGCAGGGCCACCATGCCCGCGTGGACGTACGCCTTGGCCATCGGGAACTCGCCCGTCAGGGCCTGCGCGTGCGAGGCGCCCATCTCGTGGTGCGGGAAGGCGAGGTCGGATCCGCCGCCCTGGATGTCGAAGCCCATGCCGAGGTGGTCGAGGGCGATCGCCACGCACTCGATGTGCCAGCCGGGCCGGCCGCGGCCCAGCGAGCCGCCGTCCCAGCTCGGCTCGCCCGGACGGGCGGCCATCCACAGCATCGGGTCGAGCGGGTTCTTCTTGCCGGGCCGGTCGGGGTCGCCGCCCCGCTCGGCCGAGAGCAGCCGCATCGCCTCGGCGTCGAGGTGGGAGACGCCGCCGAAGTGCGGGTCCGCCTCGACGGAGAAGTAGATGTCGCCGTCGAGCTCGTAGGCGGCGCCGGCGTCCCGGAGCCGCTCCACCAGCGGCACGATGCCCGGTATGGCCTCGACGGCTCCGATGTAGTGCTGCGGCGGCAGCATCCGCAGGGCGGTCATGTCCTCGCGGAAGAGCGCGGTCTCGCGCTCGGCCAGCTCGGTCCAGTCGTGGCCGTCGCGCTGGGCCCGCTCCAGGAGCGGATCGTCCACGTCCGTGACGTTCTGGACGTAGTGGACCTGCCGCTTGGTGTCGAGCCACACGCGCTGCACGAGGTCGAACGCGTTGTAGGTCGCCGCGTGACCGATGTGGGTCGCGTCGTACGGGGTGATGCCGCAGACGTAGATGCGGGCGACGGGACCGGGGGCGAGGGTGATCGTCCCCTGGGTCGCGGTGTCGTGGATCTTGAGGTCGCGGCCCTTGCCGGGAAGGGCGGGGACCTCGGAAGCGGGCCAGGCATGCATGCGTCGAGCCTAACCGGACGCGTGTTCCGGTAACGAACCGGACCTGCACTGTTGTCCTGATCGGCGCTCTTGCGGTCCGGCCGTCCGTGTGCGTGCGGCGCGCGGCCGGTTCAGACCGGCGGCCAGGGGATCGCGGGCCACTGCCCGGACGGATGGGGGTGGGTGCCGGTGCGCAGCAGCTGCGCCACCCGGTCCCGTACGGCGGCCAGCTCGGCGGTCGTGATGAGTTCGGCCAGCCGGGTGGCGAGCGGGGTGCCCTCGGCCAGCTCGGCGGCCAGCCGGGTGAGGGTGTCGCGGGCCTCCTCGGTCAGCGGCTCGCCCGCCCAGCCCCACAGCAGGGTGCGCAGCTTGTCCTCGGAGTGGAAGGTCACACCGTGGTCGATGCCGTAGAGCCGGCCGTCGGGGGCGGGCAGCAGGTGGCCGCCCTTGCGGTCGCCGTTGTTGATCACGGCGTCCAGGACGGAGAGCCGGCGCAGCCTGGGGTCGTCGGCGTGGACGAGCAGGGCGGTGCGGCCCTCCCCGACCTCGGCGAGGGCGACGGGCTTCCAGCCCTCCCCCGCCTCCTCCCCCTCCACCAGCGCGAGGAGGGCGCCCTCCTCGGTGTCGCCCTCGGGGCCCGCCGAGGTGATCCACCGCTGGACCATGCCCTCGCCGTACGGTCCGTCGCGCAGCACGGTGGCCGGTACGAGGTCCCAGCCGGTGGCCCGGGAGACCAGGTAGGCGGCGAGCTCGCGGCGGGCGAGGTTGCCGTCGGGGAAGTCCCACAGCGGGCGCTCGCCCCCGACCGGCTTGTAGACGCATTCGGTGCTGGCGCCGTCATGGGTCACGGTGCAGAACAGGACGGCGTTGGACGCCTCCCGGATCCGGCCGACGACGGTCAGCTCGCCCTTGGCGAGCAGTTCCTCGATCTCCCCCTCGTCGGTCACGCCTGGCGCCGGTAGCCGTTCTGGCGCGGGCACACATGCCCCTCCGGGTCCAGCGGGAGGCTGCACAGGGGGCAGGGCGGGCGGCCCGCGTTGACCACGTCCAGGGCGCGCTTGGCGAAGGCGCGGGCCTGGGCGCCGGTGAGGCGGACCCGCAGCATCGGCGGGCCGTTCTCCTCGTCCTGGAGCAGCCGCTCCTCGGCCTCGGCCAGGTCCTCGTCGGAGTCGGCGTCGAGCTCCACGAGGGCCTGCGCCTCGACGATCATGCGCTGCTCCTCGCCGTCCCAGGCCAGGGCCATGGTGCCGACGCGGAACTCCTCGTCGACGGGGACGTCGAGGGGGGCGGTGTCGGCGGCCTCGGCCGGGGCCATGGCGGGGACGGGGGCGTTGCCCCCGGTGCGGCGTACGACCTCGTCGAGCAGTTCGTCCATCCGCTCGGCCAGCGCGGCCACCTGGGTCTTCTCCAGGGAGACGCTGGTGACGCGGGGGCCGGAGGATGCCTGGAGGAAGAACGTCCGTCGTCCCGGCAGACCGACCGTGCCGGCCACGAAGCGGTCCGGGGGGTCGTAGAGGAACACCTGACGGGGCACGTCCAGTCTCCAAGTCTCGGTGGTGGGGGCAGGTCTGCGCCCTTGTGCTGGCCCGTCCACCCTACTGCGCCCGCCGATCACACCGCGCCCGCGCCGCCCCCCACGACGGCGTCGCCGCCGTCCTCGGTGTCCTTGTCGGAGGCGACCGGCTCGGCGGCGGCCGGGCGGCGTACGAGGGAGCCGAAGTCGCCGGTGTCACCGAGCCGGAAGACGAACGGGCGGGTCGGGGTGTAGCGGACGGCGGTCACCGAGCAGGGGTCGACGTGGATGCGCTGGAAGAGGTCCAGGTGCATGCCGAGGGCGTCCGCGACAAGGGACTTGATGATGTCTCCGTGGGAGCACATGAGGAAGACGGCGTCACTGCCGTGCTGCTCCTCGATCCGCTCGTTCCATTCCCGTACGGCTTCCACGGCGCGGGACTGCATGGCGCGCAGGGACTCCCCGCCGGGGAAGGCGGCCGCGGAGGGGTGCTGCTGGACGATCTTCATCAGGGGTTCTTCGGAGAGCTCGGCGAGTTTGCGCCCGGACCAGTCGCCGTAGTGGCATTCGCCGATCCGCTCGTCGGTGTGGAGTTCCAGCTCGGGCCGGGCGGCCAGCAGGGGCGCCAGGGTCTCGCGGCAGCGTTGCAGCGGGCTGGTGACGGCGGCGGCGAGCGGGACGCCCGCGAGCCGCCCGGGCAGCGCGGCGGCCTGCTCGGCCCCCCGCTCGTCGAGGGCGACGCCGGGGGTCCATCCGGCGAGCAGCCCTGCGGTGTTGGCGGTGGACCGCCCGTGTCGTACGAGGATCAGCGTGGCCATGGGGGCCAGCGTAGGCGGTCCCGGGGGCGTGCGGGCGGGCCCGGGGCGGGTGAGAATGCTCCCTGTGATTGTGGATTGCGCGATCTACCGGGACGGGCGCCGCACCGAGGGTCCGGAGGACTTCTCCGACGCCCTGGACGCCGCGCGGGCGAGCGGTGACGCCTTCCTGTGGATCGGGATGTACGAGCCCACGGAGGCGGAATTCGATCACGTCAGCCGCGAGTTCGGCCTGCACCCGCTGGCGGTGGAGGACGCGCTCAAGGCCCACCAGCGCCCGAAGCTGGAGGTGTACGACGACTCGCTGTTCGTGGTCCTCAAGCCGGTGCTCTACGAGGAGTCGACGGACACGGTGTCGGCGGGCGAGCTGATGCTGTTCATCGGGGACTCCTTCGTGGTGACGGTGCGGCACGGCGAGGGCGCCCCGCTGGCGGCCGTGCGTCACCGGCTGGAGGAGGACCCGACGGTGCTGCGGCACGGGCCGACGGCCGTGCTGTACGCGGTGTCGGACGCGGTGGTGGACCACTACATCGAGGTGGCGGCCGAACTCCAGGTGGACCTGGAGGAGCTGGAGGCGGACGTGTTCGCGCCGAACGCCTCGGACGCCAAGAACACGGCCGCCCGGATCTACGGCTTCAAGCGGCAGGTGCTGGAGTTCCGGCGGGCGACGAACCCGCTGCTCCAGCCGATGGACCGGCTGGCCGTCGGGGACGTGCCCTTCGTCCACGACCACGCCCGGCCGTTCTTCCGGGACGTCGCGGACCATCTGACGCGGGCGAGCGAGCACATCGAGGGCCTGGACCGGCTGCTGTCGGACGCCCTCGCCGCCCATCTGGCGCAGACGGGTCTGCGCCAGAACGACGACATGCGCAAGATCTCGGCGTGGGCGGCGATGGCGGCGGTGCCGACGATGGTGGCGGGGATCTACGGGATGAACTTCGACCACATGCCGGAGCTGCACCAGTCCTGGGGCTATCCGGTGGTGGTGCTGGTCATGGTGGGCGTCTGCCTGGGCCTGCACCGGATGTTCAAGCGGCGCGGCTGGCTCTGAGCCGCGGGCGCGTCCGGGTGCCCCGAAGGGGTCCGGTGCCTCAGGCGAGGCCGGGGGCGGGGGCCGGGGCGCCGCCGAGGGCGTCGCGGCGCCGGGGCATCCGGAGGTTGACCATCCGGTGCCAGCCGCTGAACCGCTCGTAGGCGTACAGGCCGCGGATGCCGGCGGCGAGCAGGGCCGCCTTGGGGGCGGGCCAGTGCAGCAGGCGCCCCATGTGGTCCATGACGGCGAGGCTGACGTCCCGGTAGACGGAGATCTCCGCGAGGGCGCTCTCGCGCAGCACGCGCTGGATGGTCCGGCCGTGGCCCTCGCGGGCCAGCCGCAGCAGTTCCTCGTGGCAGTAGGCGAGGTGGTTGTCCTCGTCGTTGCTGATCATGTGGATGGCCCGGCCCACCTCGGGGTGGTCGCCGAAGTGGGTGACCAGCATCTCCATCTGGTCGGCGGCGCGCTGCTCGGTGACCCGGCTGTGGGCGAGGTAGACGACGATGTCGTGCTCGGTCAGCGGCTCACTGCGGCGCAGCTTCTCGTGGGCGAGGCCGATGCCGCGGCGTTCCAGCAGCATCGTGTAGTCCGTCTCGGGCGGTACGGGGACGGGCGGCAGGCCGCGCTTGCGCAGCAGGGCGTTGAAGATGCGGCCGTGCTTGTCCTCGTCGGCGCCGTGCCGGACGATCTTCGGCGCGAGGCCGCGCATGCCGTCGGGCACCAGGGCGGCGATGCGGGCGTTCTCCCAGCCGCCCTGGGCCTCCCCGCTGGCGGCGATGGAGCAGAACAGCTGGAAGGAGTCGTCGTTCTCGATGATCTCCTGGAACAGGCTGCGGGCAGAGAGCATGGAACGAGTCAAACGCCGGTGGCCGGGGCGGGCAACCGATAGGTCGCACTACTCGTCCGAATGAACGAACCGAAGGCGTGGCCCGCGGTGCGTAACCCCGGCGGCTCCCGGGGCGTTGTTGGCTGTGTCGGCCGTGGCGGGGAAGACCCCCCGAGCCCCCACCACGGCCGCGGACTTCGGGCCCGCTCAGGCGAGGCCGGCCCGCTCCAGGGCCTCGGTGCCGGCGCGCAGCGCGGCGACCCGCTCGTCCAGGGTGAAGCCGGCCGGGGCCAGCGTCAGGGTGGTGACCCCGGCCTCCGCGTAGGCCCGCATCCCGTCCGCGATGCGCTCGACGGGGCCGAGCAGGGTGGTCGAGTCGATCAGCGAGTGCGGGACGGCCTCGGCGGCGCCGTTCTTGTCGCCCGCCAGGTACTTGTCCTGGATCTCGGCGGCTTCCTTCTCGTAGCCCATGCGCTGCGCGAGCTGGTTGTAGAAGTTCTGCTTGCGGCTGCCCATGCCGCCCACGTACAGGGCGGTGTAGGGGCGGAACATGTCCGCGAGGGCGGGCACGTCGTCACCGAGGGCCAGCGGCACGGTCGGGCAGACGTCGAACCCGTCCATGGTGAGCCCGGCCTTCTCGCGGCCCGCCCGGATGTGGGTCAGGGCGGTGGCCTCCAGGTGCTCGGCGGCCGGGAAGATCAGCAGGGCGCCGTCCGCGATCTCGCCGGTCTGCTCCAGGTTCTTGGGGCCGATGGCGGCGATGTAGAGCGGGATGTGCTCGCGCTCGGGGTGCACGGTCAGCTTGATCGGCTTGCCCGGGCCGCCCGGCAGCGGCAGGGTCCAGTGCGCGCCCTCGTAGGTGAGGCGTTCGCGGCTCATGGCCTTGCGGACGATCTCCACGTACTCGCGGGTGCGGGCGAGCGGCTTGTCGAAGGTGACGCCGTACCAGCCCTCGGAGACCTGCGGGCCGGAGACGCCGAGGCCGAGGCGGAAGCGGCCCTTGGTGAGGGAGTCCAGGGTGGCCGCCGTCATGGCGGTCATGGCGGGCTGGCGGGCCGGGATCTGCATGATCGCGGAGCCGACGTCGATGCGCTCGGTCTGGGCGGCGACCCAGGAGAGCACGGTCGGCACGTCGGATCCGTACGCCTCGGCGGCCCAGCAGATGTCGTATCCCAGGCGGTCGGCCTCCTGGGCGACGGCGAGGTTGTCGGCGTCCATGCCCGCGCCCCAGTAACCAAGATTGATGCCGAGCCGCATATGTCGTCCCCTTACCGGTTTACCGATCAGTAACGTTGCTGTGCGGGGACTCTAGCGCGCCCCGTGGTTCCGCGTCAGCGCCGCAGTAGTCTCAGCGCTCATGGAGCAGAGGCATCTCGGCCGCACCGGACTGCGCGTCTCCCGGATCGGCCTCGGCACCCTCACCTGGGGCCGTGACACCGGCGAGGAAGCCGCCGCCGAGCAGGTGAAGACCTTCTGGGAGGAGGGCGGCACGCTCATCGACACCGCCGACGTGTACGGCGGCGGGGAGGCGGAGTACCTCCTCGGGCAGCTGATCGGCGGGCTCGTCCCGCGCCGGGACCTGGTGATCGCCACGAAGGCGGGCAGTGTCCGCGCGCCGGACCGGCGCTTCGACGGCTCGCGCGGGCACCTGCTGGCCGCGCTGGACGATTCGCTGGACCGGCTGGGCACCGACCACGTCGACCTCTGGCAGGTGCACGCCTTCGATCCGGAGACCCCGCTGGAGGAGACGCTGCAGGCCCTGGACCTGGCGGTGAGCAGCGGGCGGGCCCGGTACGCGGGGCTGGCGGGCTTCTCCGGCTGGCAGCTCGCGAAGGCGGCCACCTGGCAGCTGGCGGCGCCGGGGACGCGCACGCGGATCGCCTCGACGCAGATGGAGTACTCGCTGCTCCAGCGCGGGGTGGAGCGGGAAGTGCTGCCGGCCGCGCTGGACCTGGGCGTCGGCCTGCTGCCGTCCTCGCCGCTGGGGCGCGGGGTGCTGACGGGCAAGTACCGGGCGGGCACCCCGTCCGACTCCCGGGGCGCCTCGCCCACGCTGGCCGGGCTGGTGGAGCCGTACCTGGACGAGGCGTCGGGGCGGATCGTGGACGCGGTGGTGACGGCGGCGCAGGGGCTGGCGGTGACCCCGCAGCAGGTGGCTCTGGCGTGGGTGCGGGACCGGCCCGGCGTGGTCGCGCCGATCGTCGGCGCGCGGACGTCCGCGCAGCTCGCGGCGGCGTTGTCGGTGGAGGCCCTTAGTCTTCCCGAGGAGATCCGCCGGGCTCTGGACGACGTCTCGGCCCCTCTCCACCGCTACCCCGACCAGGACTGGAGCACCCTGTGACCACCCCCCGGCAGACCGCCCCCGACCACCCCGCCGAGGCCGACGGCCAAACGGGTGCCGCGGGGGGACCGGACGCGACGGAGGCCACCGCCGTCGAGGTCCCGGGGGGTGCTGACGCCGGGGGCGACGCCACCGGGGGCGAGGACACCCCGGGCGAAAGCCCCGCGAGTGAAGGCCCCACGGGCGGGGACGCTGCGGGCGAAGGCGCCGAGGGCGAGGACGCCACGAGCGAAGACTCGGCGGGCGAAGGCGCCGCAGGCGAAGGCACGGCGGACGAGGACGCCGCGAGCGAAGGGCCCGCGATCGGGGGCGCTGAGAGCGAAGGCGCTGCCGACGAGGACACCCCGGGCGGAAGCCCTGCGGGTGACGGGGACGCAGGTGAGGGTGGCGCCGGGGCGGGGGTCAGTGAGGCTCAGGCTGAGTTGGCTGCGCAGCGGGTGGAGCGGGAGCGGATTGCTCGGCGGAGGGCTGAGCGGGAGGGGCCCGTGGAGGCGGGGGGCAAGCTCAGCGGGAAGGCCGCCGATCTGCTGGCCGCCGTACGGGCCGTGGAGAGCGGGGGGAAGCCCTCCGCGAGCTACTTCGACGACGCCCCGGCCGAGCCCCGCAAGGCGGCCCCCGCTCCCCCGCAGCCCCGTCCGGCCGCGCCCGCTTCCACACCCGCCGCGCCCTCCGCCGGCAGCGTGGACGACGTACGGGCCGTGCTCGCGCGCGGTGGTGCCCCCGAGGCGCTGGCTGCCCCCGCCGCGGCGGCGCTCGGGGAAGGGGCCGCCGAGGAGCTGGCCGGGAACCCGTGGCGGCTGCTGGCCGTGGCTTCGGTGCGCCCCACCCAGGCGGACGGTTTCGCGCGGGCCCTGCTGGGCGCGGAGGCGGGCCCCGGGGACGAGCGCCGCACGGCCGTCCTGGTGGGCTGGCTGCTGGCCCAGGCCGGGCTCAAGGGGCACACCGCGCTGGAGGCGCCCCTGCTGGAGAAGGCCCTCGCCCAGTACGGCGTACCGGATCCCGCCGCGGCCCTGGAGGGGGCCGTCGCGGAGGGCTCGGTGCTGGTCTTCCACGAACCGCTCGGCCCGCCGCCCGAGGAGGGCGAGGAGCAGCCGGTACGGATCCTCGTGGGCCTGGAGGGTGCCGCGATGGCCGAGGAGAGCCTGGCCGACGGCCTGGACCGGCTGGCCGGCACCCTGGAGGGCCCGGCGGACTGGGAGGAGGCCGCCGCGGCGGCGCCCGGCCCGTCCGCCGCCGAGCTGATCCGCGCGGTCGCCAGGCACGGCCTGGTCGCGCACACCGGCGGCGAGGCGGCCCGCGCCGAACCGCTGGCGCTGGTCGCGGCGGCCCGCGCGCAGGGCCTGCGGGTCTGCCTGGCCGCGCACGCGCACGCGCCCGGCGGCCCGGACACGGTGACCGTGGCGGGGCTGCTATCCGGGGCGGAGGGCCCCGGCCGGGACGCCGACGGGCAGTTCGCCCTGGACCTGCTGGTGGTGCTGGACGCCCCGCAGCTGGACGTGGAGACCGCCGCCGCGCTGGTGGAGTCCGTGCCGGACGGGGCCCGGCTGGTGCTGTCCGGGGATCCGGGCGTGCTCGGCCCGGCGGGGGCCGGACAGGTGTTCGCGGATGTGCTGGCGGCGCGTACCTGCCCGCAGGTGGTCTCCCGTACCCCGGATCCGGGCCCCCTCGGCGAGCTGGTCTCCGGGATCGGGATCGGGGAGCTGAACCAGGTCGACGCCCCCGGCAAGGAGGTCGTCATCGTCCCCGTGCAGGACGCCGGGGAGGCCGTGCACCGCACCGTGCAGCTGGTGGCCGAGTCCGTGCCGCGGGCCTTCGGGATTCCGGCCGAGGAGGTGCAGGTGATCACCCCGGGGCACGGCGGTTCCGCCGGTACGCGGGCCCTGAACGCCGCCCTCAAGGAGCGGCTGAACCCGGGCCCCGGCCGCTTCGCCGGCTTCGACCCCGGCGACCGGGTGGTGCACGTGCCCGCGCCCGGCCGGGCCGAGCCGGCCCGGGTGGTGTCGGCCGACGCGGAGGGGCTGCACCTGGAGCTCGGGGGCGCGCGGATCGTCGTACCGCAGGAGGCTGTCGAGGCGCGGGTGCGGCACGGCTGGGCGGTGACGGCGCATCAGGCCGCGGGCGGGCGCTGGCCCGCCGTGGTGGTGGTGCTGCCCGGGGACGCGGCGCAGGCCCTGTCGCGGGACTGGGTGTACACGGCCTTCGGCCGGGCCGAGCGGCACCTGTCGGTGGTGCACGGGGTGGACCAGGCGCTGCCGCGCGCGGTGGCCGAGGTACCGGCGAAGCCGCGTACGACACGGCTGGCGGGCCTGCTCCGGGCGCTGGCGACGGCGGGCCGGCAGGAGGAGTAGGCGGCCGCGGCCTCCCGCCCCGAGGGGTGGGAGGCCGCGGCGCGCGGGACGGGGCGGGCGCGGTCAGGCGGGGGCCATGCCCGGCTGTGCGGCGCCCTCCTCGTCCTCCTCCTCGTCACTGTCGTCGCCGTCGTCGCCGTCGAAGTCGTCGGCGTCCTCGTCGAAGACGGAGCTGACGTCGAAGCGGTGCAGGACGTCCTGCGGATCGAGGTGGGTGAAGGGCGTGCCCAGCCACTCCCCCGGTTCGGCGGCCTCGGCGGAGGCGGCGATCCAGAGCGTGGAGTCGCCCTCCTCCAGCCCGAAGTCCTTGAAGCGGGAGGCGATCTCGTCAGGCTCGTACTCCCCGAAGACGACACCCAGGGCATCGGCGGTGCCGCCGTCGTGGACGAATTCGGGGTCGCGCTCGTGCGTGGCGACCCGCTCGGCCTGGGCCATCAGCCGCGCCGGTTCCACGACGGCGTAGTCGCGGCGGATCAGCACGCTGAACGCGGCCGGCTCGGCGGGGCCGGTGTACGGGACCCCGTCCTCGGGGGTGGGAATCTCGAAGGGAGTGACCTCGTCGTAGCGGTCGTAGAGGAGCTCGTCGTACTCCTCGGCCGCGGCGGCGAGTTCGTTGAAGGCGGCGTAGACGTCCGGATCCTCGTCCCCGATCCTGCGCTCGACCGCGGCGAGGTGGCGGTCGAGCGCGGCCTTGACCGCCTCGGCGGCGGCGCGGACCTCGGCAACAGTGGGCAGAGCGGCATCAGACATACAGCAGACGCTATCCGTAGCAGGGCTCTGCCCGCACAATAGATACCGATGCCGGAATACGAATTTGTCGATGTGTACGTGCCCCGCGGGATCCCTCGCAAGGAGGCGACCCGCCTGCTGACCGACCATGCCGAGTACGGGAACTGGGAGCTCGACCGGCTGACCTTGCTCCGGGACGGCAGCCGCCGCGTGCGGTTGCGCCGCCGGATCATCCGCCAGATCCGCGCGACCTGGTGAGGCCCGCGGGCACGGAGAAGCGGGCCCCGGGGGCGGGGCCCGCTTCGTGAGCGCCCGTCAGGCGGCGGCGCGGGAACGCCGGTAGAGCACGGTCCCGGCGAGCAGCAGCCCGCCGGCGATCGGCAGCCCGGCGGTGAGCACGTCCCCGGATCCGGTGGCGGCGAGCCCGGGGGTGCCGGGGGTGCCGGGGGCACCAGGGTTGCTGGGGGTCCCGGGGGTGCCCGGGTTCCCCGGGGTGCCGGGGTTACCGGGGTTACCGGGGTTACCGGGGTTACCGGGGTTGCCCGGGTTACCGGGAGTGCCCGGGTTCCCAGGGTTACCGGGGTTACCAGGATTGCCGGGCGTGCCCGGGTTCCCAGGGTTGCCGGGGTTCCCAGGGTTGCCCGGGTTCCCAGGGTTGCCGGGGTTACCCGGGTTCCCCGGGTGGTCGTCGCAAGGTTCGTCGTGGCCCGGCCGGGGCTTCGGCTGCGGCTTGGGCTTCGGCTTCGGGTGCGCCGACGTGTTGGCGCAGTGGTTGCCGAAGGCCGGATTGAGGGCCCCCACCACCGTGACGGTGTTCCCGCAGGCGTTCACCGGTACGTCCACGGGCGCCTGCACCGTGTTCCCGGACAGGAGCCCCGGCGAGTTCGCCGCCTGCCCCTGCGCCCCGGAGTCCGCGTGCGCGTATCCCCCGCCGAGGGCGAGGACACCGCCCGCGGCAGCCATCGTGATCAGGGTCTTCCTGGTGACCTGTGCCGGTCGTCGCATCTGTACTCGTCCCCTGGTGTGTACGGTCCGGCCGGCGCCCCGCGGCCCGGCCGCCCGGGCTCCCCCGCCCGGGTGGTGCCGAAAAGTGGAGAAGTCCGGGCCCGAAAGCCCGGTGGCCCCGGAGCGCTGGAATGCGCTCCGGGGCCGAAGACTTCAGACGCGTCAGGCGTTGACGCAGGTGTTGCCGAAGGCCGGGTTCAGCAGGCCGATCACGTTCACGGTGTTACCGCAGACGTTGACCGGGATGTGGACCGGGACCTGCACGACGTTGCCGGACAGGACACCGGGGGAGCCGATGGCCGCACCCTGGGCACCAGCGTCCGCGACGGCCATGCCGGCACCCGCGAGAACCAGACCACCGGTGGCAGCCGCAGCGGCGACAACCTTCTTGAGCATTGTTCCTCCTAGTTGGCAATGCGGTCCCAGCCGCGGACCGCACCACCTGTAACGAGGAGGGATCACCGGGGCTACGAGCGTATGAGTGCATTCACTCTTCTCAGTGGAATGCGCACACCTGCTCGAATCTCAGGCGTTGTCGATGAATCGGTCGAGCACCCGCACACCGAACGTGAGTCCGTCCACGGGCACCCGCTCGTCCACGCCGTGGAACATCCCGGCGAAGTCCAGCTCGGGCGGGAGCTGGAGCGGGGCGAAGCCGAAGCAGCGGATGCCGAGGTCGTCGAAGGACTTGGCGTCCGTACCGCCCGAGAGCATGTACGGCACCGCGCGCGCGATCGGGTCCTCGGCCCTCAGGGCGCTCTGCATGGCGTCCACGAGGCGGCCGTCGAAGTCCGTCTCCAGCGCCTTGTCCCCGTGCACGTCCTCGCGCTTCACGCGGGGGCCGAGGATCCGGTCCAGGTCCGCGAAGAACTCGTCCTCGTAGCCCGGGAGGAAGCGGCCGTCCACGTGGGCGGTGGCCTGGCCGGGGATGACGTTGACCTTGTAGCCGGCGCCGAGCATGGTCGGGGCGGCCGAGTTGCGCAGGGTCGCGCCGACCATCTTGGCGATGCCGCCGAGCTTGGCGAGCGTGGCGTCCATGTCGTCCGGGTCCAGGGGGGTGCCGAGCGCGTCCGAGAGCTCGTCCAGGAAGCTCCGTACGGTCTTGGTCACGCGCACCGGCCACTGGTGGCGGCCGAGCCGCCCCACGGCCTCGCACAGCTCCGTGATGGCGTTGTCGTTGTTGGTCATGGAGCCGTGGCCCGCGGTGCCCTCGACGGTGAGGCGCATCCAGTGCATGCCCTTCTGGGCGGTCTCCACGAGGTAGAGGCGCAGGTTCTCGTTGACCGTGAAGGAGAAGCCGCCGACCTCGCCAATGGCCTCGGTGACGCCCTCGAACAGCCCGGGGTGCTTGTCGACCAGGTGCCGGGCCCCGTAGATGCCGCCCGCCTCCTCGTCGGCGAGGAAGGCCAGCACGATGTCGCGCGGGGGCTTGCGGCCGCTGCGCATGCGGTCGCGGACGACGGCGAGCGTCATCGCGTCCATGTCCTTCATGTCGACGGCGCCGCGGCCCCACAGGCAGCCGTCGGCGATCTCGCCCGCGAAGGGGTCGTAGGTCCAGTCGGCGGCGTTGGCGGGGACCACGTCGGTGTGCCCGTGGATCAGCAGCGCGGGCCGCGAGGGGTCCTCGCCCTCGATCCGCGCCACGGTGGAGGCGCGGCCCTTGTGCGATTCGAAGATCTGCGGCTCCAGGCCGACCTCGGCGAGCTTCTCGGCGACCCACTCCGCCGCCTTGCGCTCCCCGGGGCCCGAGTGGTCTCCGTAGTTGCTGGTGTCGATCCGGATGAGGTCCCGGCAGAGGTCGACGACCTCGTCCTCGCCGGAGACGGTCCTGCCCGCGCTCGATCCGCTCACGCTGCTTCCTCCCACTGATCAGTACCGGACCTCCCCATCCTCCCGCTCCGGGCCGCTCTCCCCAAGGGCGATCCCCGGCCGCCGGGGGGTGTGATCGAGGACCCCGGAATGTTTGGTAATGTTTTCCACGTCGGAACGGCCCGCGAGGGACGCGAGACAGACACCTGGTCCGGGTGGCGGAATGGCAGACGCGCTAGCTTGAGGTGCTAGTGCCCTTTATCGGGCGTGGGGGTTCAAGTCCCCCCTCGGACACCACGATGGTCTCAGGACCGCGAAGAGCCGGTCGGAGCGATGAAAATCGCT
>NZ_JBEYVX010000124.1:0-13956 GCF_040644195.1 Streptomyces sp. NPDC047014
CCCGCTCACGCCCCCTCCGCCCCTGGTCGGCCCCGTGCGCGCGCACGGGGCCGACCTGCGTGTATGTAGGTAACCCTTACATGTGCGGCGGAATAGATGCTGCTAGCGTGCTGTTGCGCATTAATTGCAATTAGCGATTGGCACGCTGAGGGGACCGGATAACACGCATGGCCATCTACACGCTTCCTGAGCTCCCGTACGACTACGCGGCACTGGAGCCGGTGATCAACCCGCAGATCATCGAGCTGCACCACGACAAGCACCACGCGGCCTACGTCACGGGCGCCAACAACACGCTGGAGCAGCTGGCGGAGGCGCGCGACAAGGAGAACTGGGGCGCCCTCAACGGCCTGGAGAAGAACCTCGCGTTCCACCTCTCCGGCCACATCCTGCACAGCATCTACTGGCACAACATGGCCAGCCCGAAGACCGGCGAGGGCGGCGGCGAGCCCACCGCGGCCGACGGCCTGGGCGACCTGGCGGACGCGATCACCGAGTCCTTCGGCTCCTTCGAGAAGTTCAAGAAGCAGCTGACCTTCGCCTCCTCCGCCACCCAGGGCTCCGGCTGGGGCGTGCTCGCCTACGAGCCGGTCAGCGGGCGCCTGGTCGTCGAGCAGGTCTACGACCACCAGGGCAACGTGGGCGTGGCCAGCACGCCGATCCTGGTCTTCGACGCCTGGGAGCACGCCTTCTACCTTCAGTACAAGAACCAGAAGGTGGACTTCATCGAGGCCATGTGGAACGTCGTGAACTGGCAGGACGTGTCCCAGCGTTACGCCGACGCCAAGGCCAACACCCCGCTGCTGATCCCCGCCAAGGGCTGATCGCACCCCGCGCCCGTCCGCCTCGTGATCGTCTTCTCAGCCTTCACCGGCGGACGTGTCCAGCGGAAGACCCCCGTGAGGACGTGACTCACGGGGGTCTTCTGTCTCTGCCGCGCGCGGACTACTCGAACGACGGCCCCTGGGTGCGGGTCCGCTTGATCTCGTAGAAGCCCGGCGTGGAGGCCACGAGCAGGGTGCCGTCCCACAGCCGGGCCGCCGCCTCGCCGCGCGGGGTCGGGGTGACGACCGGGCCGAAGAAGGCCACGTCCGCGCCGTCGGCGCCGGGGACGGAGATCACCGGGGTGCCGACCTCCTGGCCCACCCGGTCGATGCCGTTGTTGTGGGAGGCCCGCAGCACCTCGTCGTACTCGTCCGAGTCGGCGTACGCGATCAGCTCGGCCGGCAGGCCCACCTCGGCCAGCGCCTCCGCTATGACCTCGCGGGTCGGGCCCTTGTCCTCGTTGTGGATACGGGTGCCGAGCGCGGTGTAGAGCTTGCCGGTGACCTCGTCGCCGTGCTTCTGCTGGGCGGCCGTGACCACGCGGACCGGGGCCCAGCCCTTGGGACCGAGCAGTTCGCGGTAGACCTCGGGCAGCTCGTCGAGCTTGTTCTCGTTGAGGACGGCGAGGCTCATCACGTGCCAGCGCACCTCGACGTCGCGGACCTTCTCGACCTCCAGCATCCACCGGGAGGTCATCCAGGCCCACGGGCAGAGCGGGTCGAACCAGAAGTCGACCGGGGTCTTCTCGCCCACCTGGGTCTCTGTCATGTCTCTCCTCGTGCGGATCGCGGATCGTGGAACGGCATCACTGGCGCATGTTCTCCGAGGCCAACCAGGACACCGGCGCGCGCATTCCCCTCGTGCGAGGATTCGGCACAAGAACGCGATCACGCACGAAGGAGTGCAGGTGCCCGGAGAGAATCTGTCCCGTGACGAGGCCCGCGAGCGAGCCGAGCTGCTGTCCGTCGACGGGTACGAGGTGTCCCTCGACCTCAGGTCCGCGGTGGACGGGACGGAGCCCGCCGAGGGCCCCCGCACCTTCCGCTCGGTGACGACCGTCCGCTTCCGGGCCGCCGCCCCGGGCGCTTCCAGCTTCGCCGACCTGATCGCCCCGTCGGTGAACTCCGTGACCCTCAACGGCCGGGCCCTCGACGTGGCCGCCGTCTTCGACGGCTCCCGGATCGCCCTGGAGGACCTGGCCTCCGAGAACGTCCTCGTGGTGGACGCGAACTGCGCGTACAGCCGGACCGGCGAGGGCATGCACCGCTTCGTGGACCCGGAGGACGGCGAGGTCTACCTCTACACCCAGTACGAGCCCGCCGACGCGCGCCGCGTCTACGCCAACTTCGAGCAGCCGGACCTCAAGGCGCCCTACCGCTTCGAGGTGACCGCGCCCGAGGGCTGGCAGGTGTGGAGCAACGGCGCGGAGGAGTCCCGCGAGGGGCTGACCCGCCGCTTCGCGCCGACCGCGCCGATCTCCACGTACATCACCTGCGTGGTCGCGGGCCCCTACCACTACGTGACGGACAGCTACACGCGCGGGGACCTGACGATCCCGCTCGGCGCGATGTGCCGCAAGGGGCTGGCCAAGCACTTCGACGCGGACGACATCTTCCTGGTCACCAAGCAGGGCTTCGACCTCTTCCACGAGATCTTCGACTACCCCTACCCCTTCGGGAAGTACGACCAGGCGTTCGTGCCGGAGTACAACCTGGGGGCCATGGAGAACCCGGGGATGGTGACCTTCCGCGAGGAGTACATCTTCCGCGGGAAGGTCACGCAGGCGTCCTACGAGCGCCGCGCGAACGTGATCCTGCACGAGATGGCGCACATGTGGTTCGGGGACCTCGTCACCATGAAGTGGTGGGACGACCTGTGGCTCAAGGAGTCCTTCGCGGACTTCATGGGCTCCTTCGGGCTCGTCGAGGCCACCCGCTTCCGGCAGGCGTGGGTGACCTTCGCCAACAACCGCAAGGCGTGGGCCTACCGCGCCGACCAGCTGCCCTCCACCCACCCGATCACGGCGGACATCCGCGACCTGGAGGACGCCAAGCTCAACTTCGACGGCATCACCTACGCCAAGGGCGCGGCGGTGCTCAAGCAACTCGTCGCCTATGTCGGGCGGGACGCCTTCCTGGAGGGCGCCCGGCGCTACTTCAAGGCCCACGCCTACGGGAACACCACCCTGGACGACCTGCTGTCGGTGCTCGGGGAGGTCTCCGGGCGGGACATGAGCGAGTGGTCGCGGGCCTGGCTCCAGACGGCCGGCGTGAACGCGCTGACCCCGGTGGTCACCTATGACGCGGCGGGCCGGATCACCGAGCTCGCGGTGGTGCAGGAGGGCGACGAGCTGCGCCCGCACCGCATCGGCGTGGGCCTGTACCGGCTGGAGCCGGACGGCGCGCTGGTGCGCTACGCGCGGGCCGAGGCGGACCTGGCCGGGGCCCGGTCGGCCGTCGCCGAGCTGGCCGGGCAGGAGCGGCCCGATCTGGTCCTGGTCAACGACGAGGACCTCACCTACTGCAAGATCCGCTTCGACGAGGGCTCGCTGGAGACGCTGCGCGCCCACCTCGGGGACCTCACCGACCCGCTCGCGCGGGCGCTGAGCTGGTCGGCGCTGTGGAACCTGACGCGGGACGGGCTGATGCCGGCGCGCGACTTCGTCTCCCTGCTGCTGGCGCACGCGGGGCGCGAGAGCGATGTGGGCGTGCTCCAGATGCTGCACGCGCAGGCCCTGTCGGCGGTCACCCACTACGCGGCGCCGGACTGGCGCGAGCAGGGCGGCCGGGAGCTGGCGGCGGGCGCGCTGAACGAACTGCGCCTGGCGGAGCCGGGGTCGGAGCACCAGCTGACCTGGGCCCGCTTCTTCGCGGCGAGCGCGGCGACGGAGGGCGACTTCCAGCTGCTGCTGGGCCTGCTGGAGGGCTCGGCCCGGATCGACGGGCTGGAGGTGGACCAGGAGATGCGCTGGGACTTCCTGCTGCCGCTGGCCGCGCACGGGGCGGTGGACGAGGGGGTGCTCGCCGCCGAACTGGCCCGCGACGACACGGCGTCCGGCAAGCGGCACCAGGTGCGCTGCCTGGCGGCCCGGCCCTCGCAGGCGGTCAAGGACCAGGCGTGGGCGGCGGTGGTCGAATCCGACGCGCTGTCCAACGCGCTGGTGGAGGCCACGATCGCGGGTATGCAGCAGCCCTCGCGCCGGGACCTGCTGGCGGCGCACTCGGAGCGCTACTTCGAGGTGATCGAGCGGGTGTGGTCCGAGCGTTCGATCCAGATCGCGATGGACGTGGTGAAGGGGCTGTACCCGGCGCTCCAGGGGGACGCGGCCACGCTGGAGGCCACCGACGCCTGGCTGTCCGGGCACGCGGACGCGGCGCCCGCGCTGCGCCGGCTGGTCCTGGAGTCCCGCGACGACCTGGCCCGCGCCCTCGGCGCGCAGCGGTGCGACGCGGCGGCGGGCAGCTAGCGGGCGGATCCGCCGCGGGGGCTCGGCCCCCGCGGCGGTCGTTCGTACGGGTGCACCTCATCGGCAGTCGAACGCCCGTACTTTAGCCCCGTCTTGTCCGTATTTGCCGACGGATGTGTAACAGGGGTTAGCGAGGCCATGGCCTGAGGGAATCAAGGAGTCATGAACCACAACGCTCCCCTCCCCCTCGCCCACCTCACCGGCACCCGCCCCCGCGTGCTCACCCTCGCCCAGCTGCGCGAGCACGGCGTGAGCGCCGCGGATGCCGCCGGGCGGCCCTGGAAGCAGATCCTGCCGGGGGTGTTCCTGCTGCACTCCGGGCCGGCGACCAGCGAGGAGCGGCTGCACGCCGCCCTGCTGTACGCGGGCCGGCGCGGCGGGGGCGAGGCCATGATCACGGGGCTGGCGGCCCTGGCCCTGTACCGGTTCGCCTCGGCGCCCACGCTGCTCGCGCAGGAGTACATCGACGTCCTGGTACCGGGCACCCGGCGGCTGCGGTCCACCGGGGAGGTACGGATCGTCCGCACCCTGGCCCCGCCCCGCCCGCAGGAGGTGACCGGGCTGCCGGTGGCCCCGGTCGCGCGGGCCGTGGCCGACGCCGTGGCGCGGCTCTCGGACGCCGGGACCGTACGCCGGCTGCTGAGCGAGGCCGTGCGCGGCGGGCACTGCGAGGCGGCGGCCGTGGTGCGGGAGCTGACGGTGGCCCGGCTGCTCGGCCGGCCGCATGTGGTCGACGCGGTGGAGTCCCTGCTCGCGGAGGGCCGCGCCCTGGCCGAGGACCGTCTCTACCACCTGGTGCGGGGCTGCGAGCTGCCCGATCCCGTCTGGAACGTGGACCTGCGGCTGCCCGGCGGCCCGCACCTGGGCGGGGTGGACGCCTACTGGCCCGAGCAGGCGGTGGCCGTGGAGATCGACACCCGGGGGCCGCGGCAGGGCGAGGACGCGGAGTGGTCGGAGTCGGTGCGCAAGCGGGAGGCCCTGGAACGGCTCGGGGTGACCGTCGTCCACATCACCCCGCGCAAGCTGCGGGACTGGCCCGAGCAGCAGGCCACCGTGATCCGGACCGCCCTGACCGCCTCCGACGACCGCGAGCCCGCCGCCTACCTGGTCGTCCTCCCCAAGTGAGGCGGGTGCTCCGGGGCCGGTGCCCCAGGTCAACCGTTCACGTACCCTTGAGGGGTTAGCGAGCGAGGAGAGCGACATGACGGCGGCGGACGCGCGACCCCTGACCGGCGAGCCGGTCGCCCTCGACCTGCTGAACACCCGCTGGGTGCAGGAGGGCGTACCCACCGATCTCTTCGCCGGGGCCTTCGGGCTGAGCCGGGTCGAAGGGCTGGCCGTCTGGCTGGAGTCCACCGGGCTGGCCGGCCGCTTCCGGGCCGACGCCTCCACGCTCGTCCACCTGCTGACCGCCCGCGAGGCGCTGGCCCGCGCCGTCGCGGACCCGGCCGACGAGAGCGCCCGCGCGCTGGTCGACGCCGTCCTGGAGCACGGCCGCATCCGCGCCACCCTGACCGCCGAAGGGCCGGGCGAGCGGGCCGAGTTCGACGACCCGACCTGGGGTCCCGCGTGGACGGCCGCCCGCGACTACCTGGAGCTGCTGGGCTCCGCGCCCGGCCGGATCCGCAAGTGCGCCTCCGAGAGCTGCGTCCTGCACTTCCACGACACCTCCCGCAACGGGACCCGGCGCTGGTGCTCCATGTCCGCCTGCGGAAACCGGGCGAAAGCCTCCCGTCATTACGCGCGCACGCGCGAGCGCTGAGCGGGCGGAATCTGTCACACCCGCGCCGGGACGCTGTCGTGTCCCGGCGCCGCTCCATGGCCATAGAGTCGATAAATCCACTCCCCTGACCTGTCGGTTCGCACCGCTGTGCCCGGGTACGGCCCCGGTGGCGTATCCGGCGCGCTGGCGAGTCTCCGCCACCGCAGGTCTCGGTCGATGACATCCCTCCCCAAAGTCCGGTCGCTTGAGGAAAGCTGACCGGTCATCCGGCACCGAAATCCGGACCGTATCTTTCACTTACCAGGGATGCTGATGACCCTCGAATCCCCCGGCTCCATACCCGGGGCCAGACGCGTCGCCCGCGTCGCGGCCGCGGCCGGCCTGGTCGCCGCCCTCGCGGCGACCGGCGCCGCTCCCGTGTTCGCGGCGACCGGCGCGGACGCCCCGGGCGCCAACCCGGCGGTCAAGACCGCCGACCAGAAGATCGGTTCGGCCGACGCCGAGCTGCTCCAGGAGGCCAAGGCCAAGGGTGACGCGCACGTCACCGTCATGGTCGCGACCGCCCCCGGCCAGACCGAGCAGGTGGCCGAACAGCTCGACGCCGTGCAGGGCGCCTCCGTCGGCCGCACGTACGACAACCTGGGCTACGTGCGCGCCACGCTGCCCACCGCCCAGGCCGAGGCCGCGCTCAAGGCGGCCGCCAAGCTGTCCTCCGTGCACGGCATCGACCTGCGCCACGAGATCCAGCTGCCGGACCCGCGCCCCGACGCGGACCGCGAGACGGGCACGGTCAAGAAGACCGCCGCCGAGACGTACGCGGCGCCGGACAAGAACACCCCGGCGAAGAACCCGTACAACCCGTCCTTCGAGACGGGCGCGGTGGACTTCGTCGCGGGCAACCCGCAGGCCGACGGCCGCGGGGTGACCATCGGCATCATGGACTCGGGTGTCGACCTCGGCCACCCGGCCCTGCAGAAGACCACCACCGGCGAGCGCAAGATCGTCGACTGGGTGACGGCCACCGACCCGATCACCGACAACGACGGCACCTGGCGCCCCCAGATCACCCCGGTGACCTCCGCGGGCGGCACCTTCACCGCCGGCGGCCAGAGCTGGAAGGCGCCCGAGGGCAGCTTCCAGTGGAGCCGCTTCAGCGAGTCGATCACCGCCACCGGTGACATGGCGGGCGACGTCAACCGGGACGGCGACACCACCGACCGGTTCGGCATGCTCTACGACACCGCCGCCGGCACCGTCCGCGTCGACACCGACCAGGACGGCGACTTCACGAACAACGAGCCGATGAAGCCGTACAAGGACGGCTACCAGGTCGGCTGGTTCGGTACGGACAACCCGGCGACCGAGGTCTCCGAGCGCATCCCGTTCGTGATCGAGATCCGCAAGGACGTCCCGATGGACCCGCTCGGCGGGGACTGGGTCGGCAAGAAGGCCGACTTCGTCAACATCGGCATCATCGAGTCCGAGCACGGCACGCACGTCGCGGGCATCACCGCCGCGAACAGCCTGTTCGGCGGCCAGATGAACGGCGAGGCGCCCGGCGCCAAGCTCGTCTCCTCGCGCGCCTGCTCCTGGTCGGGCGGCTGCACCAACATCGCGCTGACCGAGGGCATGATCGACCTCGTCGTCAACCGCGGCGTGGACATCGTCAACATGTCCATCGGCGGTCTGCCGGCGCTGAACGACGGCAACAACGCCCGCGCCGAGCTCTACCGCAACCTGGTCGACACCTACGGCGTGCAGCTGGTCATCTCGGCCGGCAACTCCGGCCCCGGTGTGAACACCATCGGCGACCCGGCCCTCGCGGACAAGGTCATCTCCGTGGGCGCCTCCGTCTCCAAGGAGACCTGGGCCGCCAACTACGGCTCCGGCGTGAGCACGAAGTACAACATGTTCCCCTTCTCCTCGCGCGGTCCGCGTGAGGACGGCGGCTTCACGCCGACCATCAGCGCCCCCGGCGCGGCCATCAACACCATCCAGACCTGGCTGCCCGGCGCGCCGGTGAAGGAGGCGGGCTACACCCTGCCGGCCGGCTACGGGATGCTCCAGGGCACCTCGATGGCCTCGCCGCAGGCGGCGGGCGCCAGCGCCCTGCTGATCTCGGCCGCGAAGCAGCACGGCATCAAGCTGACCCCGGCCGCCCTGCGCATCGCGCTCACCAGCTCCGCCAAGAAGATCGACAACGTCCCGGCGCACGCGCAGGGTTCGGGTCTGATCGACGTGATCGGCGCGTGGGAGTCCATCCAGCGCGAGGCCAAGGCCGAGGAGTTCACCGTCAAGGCGCCGGTGGACACCGCGATCGACCAGTTCCTCAAGACCCCGGGCTTCGGCACCGGCCTGTACGACCGCGAGGGCGGCCTCAAGGTCGGCCAGAAGAAGGTCTACAACGTCGTCGTCACCCGCACCACGGGCGTCAAGTACGGCACCCGGCACGACCTGACCTGGCGCAACAACGACGGCACCTTCAAGGTCATCGGCGGCTACGACTACGTCACCCTGCCGCTGAACAAGCCCGTCACCATCAAGGTCGAGGCCAACGCCAAGACGGCCGGCGTCCACAGCGGCATCCTGCAGCTGGACGACGAGACCACCGAGGGCATCGACAAGCAGATCCTGACGACCGTCGTGGCCGCCGCCCCCCTGGCCGCGCCGTCGTTCGCCTTCTCCGACAGCTCCTCGGTGCAGCGCAACAGCCACAAGTCGTACTTCGTGACCGTCCCGCCCGGCGCCAAGAGCCTGGAGGTCGCCCTCGGCGGTCTCGCGGCCGGTGCGCAGACGCGGTTCATCGCGATCCACCCGTACGGCACGCCGGTCGACCCGACCGCCACGACGAACTGCTACCCGAACTACGACAACCCGGCCAACACCTGCCGCCCCGACGTGCGCTCGTACCCCGAGCCGACGCCGGGTGTCTGGGAGATCGAGGTCGAGGCCCGTCGTACCTCGCCGGTGCTGGACAACCCGTTCAAGCTGGACGTCTCGGTGCTCGGCGCGGCCTTCGACCCCGCGGTCAAGGTCCTGCCCGAGGTCAAGCAGGGCACCCCGGCCCCGGTCCAGTGGAACGTCAAGAACGCGGGCGCGGCCATCTCCGGCGGCAAGCTCAAGGGCGGCCCGCTCGGCTCCGCGAAGGTCACCAAGCCGACCATCACCGCCGGTGTCACCCAGACCACCGAGATCGCGGTGCCCGCGGGCACCTCGCGCCTCGACGTCGCGATCGGCAAGGTGTCCGACGCCGCCGCCGACCTCGACCTGGAGGTCTACAAGGACGGCGTCAAGGTCGGCTCGGCCGCCGACGGCGACTCCGAGGAGGCCGTGAGCCTGGTGAACCCGGCCGCGGGCACCTACACCGTCAAGGTGATCGGCTACTCGATCCCCTCCGGCTCCACCACCTACGACTACCGTGACGTGTTCTTCTCGGCCGCCCTGGGCTCCGTCCAGGTCGACGAGGCCGCCGCGGTGAACCTCGCCACCGGCGCCACCGCGCAGGTCTCGGCGAACGTCCTGGTCACGAGCGCGGCCCCCGAGGGCCGGCAGTTCTTCGGCCAGGTCCAGCTGCTCACCGCCCGCGGCACCGCCGCCGGCACCGGCAGCGTCCAGATCGAGAAGGTCCTCCCGTAGCACCTTCCGCGGGAACTGAGGGGGCGGCGCTCACGGGAGCGCCGCCCCTTCGGCGTCCCACCCTCGGACCACCGCTCCGACCAGGGAAAACGGCCCCGGCGGCCACGACACCGTCCGTTCCTCGGACAATGGATTGGACAAGGCTCGTGGGGTCGAACGCATGATGGCCCCACGCGCGCCCGCGTCGTACGGAGCAGAAGGAGTCACCGTGAGGGTCGGAATCGTCGGAGCCACCGGTCAGGTCGGCGGAGTCATGCGCGGCATCCTCGCCGAGCGGAAGTTCCCGGTGGACGAGCTGCGCCTGTTCGCCTCGGCCCGGTCCGCCGGCTCGACGATCGAGTGGGAGGGCCGGGAGATCACCGTCGAGGACGCCTCCGCCGCCGACTACTCCGGCCTGGACATCGTGCTCTTCTCGGCGGGCGGCGCCACCTCGAAGGCGCTGGCCGAGAAGGTCGCCTCGCAGGGCGCCGTCGTGATCGACAACTCCTCCGCCTGGCGCAAGGACCCCGAGGTCCCCCTCGTGGTCTCCGAGGTCAACCCGCACGCGATCAAGAACCGCCCCAAGGGCATCATCGCGAACCCGAACTGCACCACCATGGCCGCCATGCCCGTGCTGCGCCCGCTGCACGAGGAAGCCGGCCTGACCGCGCTCGTCGCCACCACCTACCAGGCCGTGTCCGGCTCCGGGCTGGCCGGTGTCGCCGAGCTCGACGGCCAGATCAAGGCCGTCGCCGAGGGCGCCGCCGGGCTGGTCCACGACGGCGGGGCCGTCGACTTCCCCGAGCCGGGCGTCTACAAGCGGCCGATCGCCTTCAACGTGCTCCCCCTCGCGGGCTCGATCGTCGACGACGGCTCCTTCGAGACCGACGAGGAGCAGAAGCTCCGCAACGAGTCCCGCAAGATCCTGGAGATCCCGGAGCTCAAGGTCTCGGGCACCTGCGTGCGCGTGCCGGTCTTCGCCGGCCACTCCCTCCAGGTGAACGCCCGCTTCGCCAACCCGATCAGCGTCGAGCGCGCCTACGAGCTGCTGGGCGAGGCCCCCGGCGTCGAGCTGTCCGAGATCCCGACCCCCCTCCAGGCGGCGGGCCGCGACGCCTCGTACGTGGGCCGGATCCGGGTGGACGAGACCGTGGAGAACGGCCTCGCGCTGTTCGTGTCGAACGACAACCTCCGCAAGGGCGCCGCGCTGAACGCGGTACAGATCGCGGAGCTGGTGGCGGCCGAGCTGCGCGGCTGACGCACGCGGCACGGAGGACGAGGAGGGGCGGGCGCCGTACGGTGTCCGCCCCTTCGCCGTGTCCCGGGGGCCCGGGCCCCGTACCGGGAGCGGACGTACCGGGAGCGGACGTAGCGGAAGCGGTCGTAGCGGAAGCGGTCGGACCGCTTCCGGGCAGGCGTTCGCGCAGGGCTTTTCACGCCGGCCGATATCCCAGGGCGACTCCCCGGCCCTGCGTGGAAGGATGGGCGCGAACGTCACCATCGAAGGAGATGACCGCGTGCCAGGCACGAATCTCACCCGTGAAGAGGCTCAGCAGCGGGCGAAGCTGCTCACCGTCGACTCGTACGAGATCGAACTCGATCTCAGCGGTGCGCAGGAGGGCGGTACCTACCCGTCCGTGACCACCGTGCGCTTCCGGTCCGCCGAGGCCGGGGCCGGGACCTTCATCGACCTGGTCGCCCCGGCCGTGCACGAGGTCGTCCTCAACGGCAGGTCGCTCGACGTGGCCGCCGTCTTCCGGGACTCCCGGATCGCGCTGGATCACCTGGCGGCCGGCGAGAACGAGCTGCGGGTGGTCGCGGACTGCGCGTACACCAACACCGGTGAGGGCCTGCACCGCTTCGTCGACCCGGTCGACCAGCAGGCGTACCTGTACACGCAGTTCGAGGTGCCGGACGCGCGGCGGGTCTTCGCCAGCTTCGAGCAGCCCGACCTCAAGGCCACGTTCCGGTTCACCGTGACGGCTCCCGAGGGCTGGACGGTCATCTCGAACTCCCCGACGCCCGCGCCCGAGGACGTGAAGGACAACGTCTGGCGCTTCGAGCCGACCCCGCGCATCTCCTCGTACATCACGGCGCTCATCGTCGGCCCGTACCACGCGGTGTACAGCTCCTACGAGGGCAAGGACGGCCAGAGCGTGCCGCTCGGCATCTACTGCCGGCCCTCGCTCGCCGAGTTCCTGGACGCGGACGCGATCTTCGACGTGACCCGGCAGGGCTTCGACTGGTTCCAGGAGAAGTTCGCCTACGACTACCCCTTCGCCAAGTACGACCAGCTCTTCGTCCCGGAGTTCAACGCGGGCGCCATGGAGAACGCGGGCGCGGTCACCATCCGCGACCAGTACGTCTTCCGCTCGAAGGTGACGGACGCGGCGTACGAGGTGCGCGCGGAGACCATCCTCCACGAGCTCGCCCACATGTGGTTCGGCGACCTCGTCACCATGGAGTGGTGGAACGACCTCTGGCTGAACGAGTCCTTCGCCACCTACACCTCCATCGCCTGCCAGGCGTCCGCGGCGGGCTCGAAGTGGCCGCACGCGTGGACCACCTTCGCCAACTCCATGAAGACCTGGGCGTACCGGCAGGACCAGCTGCCGTCCACGCACCCGATCATGGCCGACATCCGTGACCTCGACGATGTCATGGTCAACTTCGACGGCATCACCTACGCCAAGGGCGCCTCGGTGCTCAAGCAGCTCGTCGCCTACGTCGGCGAGGACGCCTTCTTCCAAGGCGTGCAGGCGTACTTCAAGGCGCACGCCTTCGGCAACACGCGCCTGTCGGACCTGCTGGGCGCCCTGGAGGAGACCTCCGGCCGCGACCTGACCACCTGGTCGAAGGCATGGCTGGAGACGGCCGGCATCAATGTGCTGCGCCCCGAGATCAGCACCGACGCGGACGGCGTGATCACCGCCTTCGGCATCCGCCAGGAGGCCCCGGCGCTTCCCGCCGGCGCCACCGGCGAGTCCACCCTGCGCCCGCACCGCATCGCGGTCGGCCTGTACGAGCTCCAGGGCGGGGCCCTCGTACGCACCGACCGGATCGAGCTGGACATCGACGGCGCGCTGACGACGGTGCCGGAGCTCGTGGGGCGGGCCCGGCCGGCGGTCGTCCTGCTGAACGACGACGACCTGTCCTACGCGAAGGTCCGCCTGGACGAGGAGTCCCTGGCCAACGTGACCGCGCACATCGGGGACTTCACGGAGTCCCTGCCGCGGGCGCTGTGCTGGGCCTCGGCCTGGGACATGACGCGGGACGGCGAGCTCGCCACCCGCGACTACCTGGCGCTGGTGCTGTCGGGCATCGGCAAGGAGTCGGACATCGGCGTGGTGCAGTCGCTGCACCGGCAGGCGAAGCTGGCCATCGATCTGTACGCCGACCCGGCGTGGCGGGAGCAGGGCCTGACGGCCTGGACCGAGGCGACCCTGCGGCACCTGCGCGCGGCGGAGCCGGCGGGCGACCACCAGCTGGCGTGGGCGCGGGCCTTCGCGGCCACGGCGCGCACGGAGTCCGAGCTGGCGCTGCTGTCCGGGCTGCTCGACGGCAGCGAGGTCGTCGAGGGCCTGGCCGTGGACACCGAGCTGCGGTGGGCGTTCCTGGAGCGGCTGGCCGCGACGGGTGTCGCCGACGAGGCGGCCATCGCCGCGGAGCTGGAGCGGGACGCGACGGCCGCGGGCGAGCGGCACGCGGCGACCGCGCGGGCGGCGCGCCCGACGGCGGAGGCCAAGGCCGCGGCGTGGGCCGCGGTGGTGGAATCCGGGGACCTGCCGAACGCGGTGCAGGAGGCCGTGATCGGGGGCTTCGTCCAGACGGACCAGCGCGAGCTGCTGGCGCCGTACACCGCGAAGTACTTCGCGGTGGTGAAGGAGGTCTGGGACACCCGCAGCCACGAGATCGCGCAGCAGATCGCGGTGGGCCTGTACCCGGCGCTCCAGGTCTCGCGCGAGACCCTGGACGCGACGGACACCTGGCTCTCCGCCGCCGCCCCGAACGCGGCCCTCCGCCGCCTGGTCTCGGAATCCCGCGCGGGCGTGGACCGCGAACAGTCTCTCAGAATCCCCGTCGGGGGGTGGTGCGGGCGGCGTGGCGGGGGCGGGCGGGGTGCGTGCCGGGGGCGGTGGCGGGGGGCCGCTGCGCGGAGCGCTCCCCGCCCCGCCCTTTCTCCGTTTCCCGGGCTCCGCCCGGACCCGCGCCTCAAACGCCGGCGGGGCCCGGCACCTGGCGGCCGCCCACGCGGACCACGAGGTCCTGGGTGCCCTCGGCCTCGGTGGCGGAGGTGGAGCCGTAGACGTCGCCACCCCCGGCCGGC